>JAHDHB010000154.1:0-10679 GCA_020631545.1 Saprospiraceae bacterium
AGATATTTGATGGTACGCTAATTCGGATATCATTATAGCCCTCCGGGTACTGCTGAAATGACTTTAAATGAGCTACGGGGATTCCTAAAACAGAGGTTAAATAAATTTCAATTTCGGTCGATTTTTTTAAATCCATGGAGATATTAAACCCTTCGCTAATTGGATTTGGATAAATACTTACCTCATGAAACTTAGGGTTTGCAAATTCGTAGAGAGGATTCGGATCCCCATCAATGGCAACCATTACAATGTTATAATCAAATGGTGGAGAAATCGTACCATCAGTGAGTTTTCTATTGATACAGACATATTTGTTACCATTATCATACTTCAGAAACTCCTGCATCAAAATATCTGTGCCTAAAGTTGGCCTAAACAAAGAATTGCCTAAGCTGTCAATTTTCCCTACTCTCATCCTTTTTGAACCATAGCTAGAGGCACCGTATACAAAACCGTCTCCAGAACTAATATGAAAATTTGCAGGAGACGATCCATTTTGATTTTGAACCCAGCTATCCCAAATATGATTTAAGTTCGCATCACATTTCATAAAAAAACCGTTCAAGTTTGCATAGGAAGGAGGTGAAGGATTGGATAGATCCCCGCCAGTAATGGAAGTTCCTCTAAAAAACAGCATAAAATCGCCATCAGCTAGCCGTTTGATAGAAGTGGCTATATCATTACCCGTTCCACCATGAATAATATCCAGTAATTTATTCCCATTCGCATCTATCTTGACTGTCCAAGTATCCGTTTTTCCATTACCAAAAGGATTTTGGGATTTATCTCCAGAAATTGTTGATTTAGAGTCGCCAAAAAGTAAAATATCACCATTAGGGAATTCATATAAATCTCGAACGTTATCGTTTTCATCACCGCCAATTGTTTTGTCCCATAGTTTATTTCCTTGTCCATCAAGTTTTAGAATCCAAAAATCTTTGCCACCTTTGCTATCCTCGGATTTATCACCAGAAATATTTGATTGAGAATCTCCTGCAAGTAAAAGGGAGCCATCATTCAGTTCCTTAATGGCAGATAACCTATCAATTGAAGCTCCACCAAAAGTCTTATCCCACAATTTATTTCCTGAAGAGTCAGTTTTTATAACCCAATAGTCAGAAGAACCTCTATTCGGTTCTGATTTTAATCCTGAGACTCCCGAAGAAGAATGCCCTCCGAGTAAAAAACCTTTATCTGAAGTTTCGATAATAGCGGTCATTTCCTCATAATCATCACCTCCATAGCATTTATTCCAGCTTTTATTTCCAAGTCCGTCCAGCTTGGAAATCCAAAAATCATAAGAGCCATAGGAGTCCTCTGTTTTATCGCCAGAAATCATGGAATTTGAAGATCCTCCAACTATAATATCTCCGCTTGAAGTCACCACCCCACTCGTAGGTGAGTCACTGTCATCTCCACCTAATGTAACATCCCATAAAACAGTTACTTGGGAAAAGAGCAAAAGAGGAAATAGTGAAAGCAGAATCAATATTACATTAACCTTAAGCATTGGTAGGGATTTTTTATTGTTTTAGTTGAAAATTTTGAATCCGATTTCTAATATACAAAAAATGGTTGTTTTGTTTAGCTAATTGAGAAAAGAATGATTTCTGAATATATCCCGATAAAGCAATAAAACCTAGGATATCAGTTAGTTATCCTAGGTTTTGTCAGTTGTTGCTTGAATTGTAGGCTAGTGGTACACTAGGCCTCACAAAATCCCAAAACACCCTCATATTCCACTTGAAAAGCGGCCATTTCTCTCAATTTCTTTTCTTCCTCCCAATGCAGCAATTTAGCCATTTCATCCGCTACTTTTGGCATTAATTCTCCTAGCGTATCGCGTTCAAAATAAAGTCTTCCCGTGCGACGAATGAGGAAATCACAGAGATTGTTACACATTTCGTAATTCACACCATACCAGATTTCTGCTACTAGGATTCTATGATTAGCATCACTGATCATAGGATACAGTTCAAAGGCTTTTTCTATAATGATGTCGGTATTTGTACCGTATTTATAGACTAAGTTCGCTATCTGATTGGCATTTAAGTGGATTTGAGTGACTTCGCCAGCTTTTCTAGTGATAAATTTCTTTAATGCCTTGTCGGATTTGAACTTTCCGCCTGAAAGCTGCATATCTTCTGTTTGGCAGTAAGGTAAATCATTGTAAGGGCTGCCGTGTTCTTCGCCTAACTGTTCTACGACTACATTGACAATACGCTCAGCCATTTTTCTATAGCCAGTCAATTTACCTCCAGCAATAGAGATTAAGCCCGATTTGGAATAAAAAATCTCATCTTTACGCGAAAGCTCGGAAGGATCTTTACCATCTTCATGAATCAACGGACGTAATCCTGCCCAAGTAGAAACAACATCTTCGAGCTTCAAATTGACAGAAGGAAACATAAAGTTAGTAGCATCCAAAATGTATTCGACATCCTCCTTTGTAGAGTATGGTGCGTCTGTTTCTTCCTTGTAAGTAGTGTCTGTTGTACCAATATAAGTGACATTGCCCCTAGGAATCGCAAATTGCATTCGACTATCGACATCAACATCAAAATAAACGGCCTGTTTTATAGGCAAGCGATTTCGCGGAACGACGACATGTACGCCTTTCGTCAAGTGCAAGCGTTTTCCTTTGACTTTTTCCCCTTCTAGCTCGCGCAATTCATCGACCCAAGGGCCACACGCATTAACGATTTTTTTTGCATGAATGGTAATTTCGCCACCATGAGCATGATCCGCCACTTTTACGCCATTTACTTTTTTATTGTCATCATAAAGATAACTTACCACCTCGGCATAATTCAAGCATTTTGCCCCTAAGGCTGCGGCAGATTTCATGACCTCTATGGTCAACCGTGCATCATCTGTACGATATTCAAAATATAAGCCTCCACCTTTCAAAACATCCGTCCGCAATAAGGGTTCTGCCTTGATTACCTTTTTCTTATCAATCATTTTTCGACGTTCCTTCTTCTCTACCTCTGCTAGAAAATCATACACCCACAAACCAACAGAACTCAAAGCCTTTCCTAAGGAACCTCCTTCGATAATAGGTAATAACATTTTCTCAGGAATCACAATATGTCGTGCATTTCGATGCACAATAGCTCGTTCTCTACCGACCTCACGCACTAGCCCAATCTCGAATTGCTTCAAATAGCGAAGACCACCATGAATTAATTTTGTAGAACGGCTGCTTGTTCCCCAAGCAAAATCCTTTTTCTCCACCAAGGCAGTTTTCAATCCACGGCTAGCAGCATCCAAGGCAATCCCCGCTCCAGTAATTCCACCACCAATCACGACGAGGTCAAAATGCTCGTCATCCATTTCACGCAATAGCTTAGCACGACTTAAGGCCGAAAAATTAGACATCGTTTTTTAATTAAGATAATATACGATTTATGATGTAAGATGCATGAAAATTCGAGTGTGTAAGAACGCTTTTAATGCATACATTCTTAGTCGTACATTATAATTTTAAAGAAGAGCCTTTCTTGGAGACTCAATTATTTGTTCTTATCGCTCAACAAATAAGCCTTAAAGAATTCATCCAATTTGCCGTTTAAAACAGCATCAGGATTATGAACTTTATAACCTGTACGCAAATCTTTTACCCATCGATCATCCAACACATAGCTTCTAATCTGTGAACCCCATTGAATTTTTTCTTTGGTAGCTTCAACTGCATCTTTTTCAGCATTCCGCTTTTCTAACTCTTGTTGATAGAGTCTAGATTTTAGCATTTTTAAGGCTTTCTCACGATTGAGATGTTGAGAACGTTCTTCTTGACACTCAGCGACTAGGCCAGAAGGTAAATGGCGGACACGAACGGCAGATTCCGTTTTGTTTACGTGCTGACCACCTGCACCACTTGCACGGAAAGTGTCCCATTCTATATCCGCAGGATTGATTTTGATTTCAATGCTATCGTCAATCAAGGGATAAACGAAGACTGAAGAAAAGGTCGTTTGGCGCTTGCCTTGTGCATTAAAAGGACTGATACGCACCAAGCGGTGAACACCATTCTCTCCTTTTAAATAACCATAAACCAGATCGCCTTCAATTTCTAAAGAAACAGATTTTACGCCAGCAATATCACCATCTACACGATGAAGCTCACGGACTTTATGTCCCTTGCTTTCAGCCCACATCAAGTACATGCGCATCAGCATACTAGACCAGTCATTAGCTTCTGTACCACCTGCACCACTATTTATATTCAAGACGCAACTAAGTTCATCCTCTGGACTACTAAGAGTAGATTTCATCTCCAAATCTTCTAGCATTTTTACTAGCAGTTGGTATTGTTCATCCACTTCCTCCGAAGAGGCTTCGCCCATTTGGGCAAACTCATCCAAAATGACTAAATCCTCTAAGGCTGTTTCTGCTCCTTGGTATGCATCTACCCATTTTTTATGAGCTTTGACTTCCTTGAGAATTTTTTCTGCCTCCTTCGGATCGTTCCAAAAATCAGGCGCTAGGGATTTTTGAGTTCCCTCTTCGATATGTAAAAGTCGATTAGAGACGTCAAAGATACCGTTTTAGCACGCTCAATCGACTGCGTAGGTTCTTAATTTGTTCTGTTGTCATGCCGCAAAAGTAGGAATTTATTAGTTAAAAGTTAAGCGATTGGAGTTAAGAGTTCTTCACAATAGTTAATTTTTGAGGAATATCGCTTAACTTTTAACTGCTAACACTTAACTACCCTCCTTTTTTATTAACTTGCGAACTTTAAAGCATTTGAGTATGAAGAATTTTGCAAGTTTTCTCCTTGTTTCACTTGGGATTTCCCTAGGAATAGCTCAACCAACTAGCACGGTTAATCAGCGCTATTTACTAGAAAAAGGTATCGAATTATTTGATGCAGGAAATTATGCGGAAGCGAAGCAGCAGTTTGAGCAGATTTTGGCTTTGGATAAGCGAAATGTCCCAGCACTTTTTGAGTTAGCGCATACTTATGAAGCAATGGGGAATTATAAAAAGGCGATTTCGATTTGTAAAAAAGCTATCAAAAGGCAGGAGGTAAAAACTTCCATCCTCTCCAATTTCTACGTTATATATGGTAACAGTTTGGATAAGAATGGATCAGTAAAAAAAGCTTGTAAAGTTTACGAGAAAGGAATTGCGCAATTTCCTGATTACTACCTCTTGCATTTTAATCTAGGTATAGCTTACTTGGGAAATAAGCAATATCAGGAGGCAAAGCAACAATTTTACAAAACGGTACAAGTAAAACCGGATCATCTTGGTGGTCATTATTATTTGTCTATGGTTGCTCGCAAATTAAATCAACGCATTCCTGCAGTTCTAGCTGGAGCACGTTATTTGTCCTTAGATATTGATGGGCAACGAGCCGATAATGTACGTGCTGTATTGCCTAATTTGTTGGTGAAGAACCTAGAAGAACTAGAAGATGGCGTCAGTATTTTATTGAGCGGTGTAGATTTAACGGAGGAAAATCCTGCGGATAATTTTATGGCCATTGAATTAATGCTAGACCTAAACACGGTCAAATTGAAGGAGGAAAGAGGTCGAAGCATTCGAAAAGATATTCATGGCCCCTACTTCAAAGGGAATTTTACACTATTTTGCCAGCTCCTTGATAATTACAAGCAACAGCACGGTTTCTTTTGGGAATACTACGCCCCATTTTTCTACAGTCTTAATGCAAATAACCACCTAGATACGTTCCTACATTTCATTTCTCCAGACAGAACTCAATCGAAAGAATGGATGAAACAGCACGAAGATAAAGTAGCGGCTTTCTTGCAGTGGTCAGAAGAATATGAATGGGATTGAGATAAGATGTATGAAATATGATTTAAGAAATCACAACCATCTTCGCCTAAAAAAACTCTTAACTCCTCACTACTAACTCTTAACTAATCCATGCTTTTTAAAAAATCGCTTGAAGAAGAAAATGCTTTCGTAGCAGGTGACAAAACTATATTACGAGAAGTCCTTCATCCTAAGAATGATAAGGTAGCTATTAATTATAGCATGGCACAAGCTATAATCGAACCAAATCAAGCCTCAACACCGCATCGTTTGACGGGGTCTGAAACCTATTATTTTCTAGGAGGAGAAGGGCGGATTTATATTGATGAAGAGCATGTCTCTGTGAAAAAGGGAGATGTCGTCTACGTTCCTGCAAATGCCTTGCAGTATGTGCGAAATATAGGAGAAGTCGATTTAGAATTCTTGTGTATCGTAGAACCGTTTTGGACGCCAGAAAGCGAAGTGGTACTGTAACGTTGGCTTTAGCCGACCAGTTGCGTTATGACGTTATTTTCTGAACTAACGCAACTTGTCGGCTGAAGCCAACGTTACTTTCAACCTTTATTGCTAAATTCGTGCATCAATAACAAACATTGTCCAATTTAATCATGAAAAATACGCCTATCCTATTCGTTGTCTTTGCTCTATTTCTTAGTTATGGATGTAAGAACGAAGCCGAAAATAAATGCAAATACAAAGCGCCAGAAGCTTTTTTTAGTGAGCAAGATCCTTCTATTGCTAAGCACAGCTTTGAACAAAAAGAGATGAAATCTACCGAAATCGCTTCATTTACGAATCGCTTTGACTTAACCATTCTACAATCAGGTTGTGAAGCCTTAAACCAAGAATATCGTTTTGAAATACCCGGCAGTTTTCAAGATAAAACGGAGAATGCTTTTTGGATAGAGCTAGCAGCCAAGAGTTTTAGTTCTTTGTCGAATACTGGTCCAAAGTTCTCTCCTCTTGCTCAATCTCTAGCACAACTCATTCAAGACCAAGCAGAATTGCTTAAACTAGGCGAAGAACAGGCTTTTCCTCAAATGGGCTTCTCTCTAAAGCTGGATAAGGTCGTGAGCTCAGATTTTGGGACGCTTTTGGTGGAATTGAAGGAGTTGGGGCCTCAATAGAATCAAAGAATTATTCGAACTTGTAGGAGAGGATGAAGATTTATTGAGAGAACAATTGCAAAATCATAAGGAAAATTTAAGTTTCGCAACTGCCTTGGAATTCGAATTAGAGATAGTGGTGGATGATTTGATTTTTGAAAATAATGATTTAATAGCTTGATTGTAATGGTGTTGTGTGATTTTTTCTGTAACCCCCGAATTAATTCGGGGGTTACAGAAAAAAAATTACTTCTTTACATTAAATTTAATCTTAGCGTCACTCAAAACCGTCTGCAACTGCTTGAATTCTTCAATTTTTACCTTGTTATTCAAAATATTCAGGCTTTTTAACGACTTCAAGTTATTGATTTGCTCAATGACCGTTTTTAGCTGATTGTCATCTAGTGCTAGGACTTTTAATTGCTTGATTTCATTTAGTTCTGCTGGGATTGATGTCAATTTATTCCTACCCAAATTAATATTCGTTACAGCAGGAAGTTTTGTCAAGACAAGCGGGAAATCTTCGAATTCATTACCTTTTAAGTAAACGGACTCCATTTTTGATAATTGGCCAAAAGATTCAGGGAGTTTTTTCAATTTATTGTAACCTAACCAAATCCATTGTAGGTTGTTGAGTTGGCCGATTTCTTCAGGGAGTTTGGTGATTTCGTTGGAAGAACAACCTAAATTTGTTAGTTTTTGTAGCTTTCCTATGGATGTAGGGAGCTTCGTAAGATCGTTGCTCGACATATATAGCTCTTCAAGGTTGACCAGATTACCTAACTCGTCTGGAATAGATTTTAGGGCTAATTGAGACAAATCTAGTTGTATGAGATTGGTCAGCTTGAAGATTTCTACAGGTAATTTTTCCATTTTATTAGCAACACGATACTGCTTCACTTCTCGTTCTCCATTGCCGATATAAAGAGCTTTTAGATTGGTACATTCCCCAATTTCTTTAGGGATATTCGTGAGCTTGTTATTGCGAATATCTAAGTAAACTAATTCTTTTAGCTGCCCAATCTCTGCGGGCAATTCTGCGATCTCATTATCCTTGAAACTGACGTATTTTAGGTTCTTAAGCTCAAAAACCTTGGGAGGAATTGCTTTAAGCTTCTTACCTTGTAAGCTTAGCTTTATAACTTGATTTTCATTGCCTTCGACTTCCTCCATCGATTTGAAGGTACGATGTTGAGCGCTTAGGTTGAAAATAGTTATTAGTATAAAAAAAGTGCTGAATAGATATTTCATAACAGTAATTATATGGTGTAGTCTGAGTTGATGGATTATTGGTGAACACTAATGTATTCTCTCTTCAAATGACGCAAATCTTATTAAATCCCCCTAATTATAATGTCGTTTGAGGTTTTAGAAACGCTTAAATCAAGGAAAAAAATCAATGGAACGTTATTCACTTGATATTCACAAAGGATTGTCTTTATGAAATTTGGTCGCAAAAATAATTTATTGTTGGCGCTTGTACTAGGAAATAACGAAAGTTTTATGATTTTAGTACATGTTTATCACTTCTTATAAAGATTAGCCAATAATGCTAATGCAATTCCAAATGTTATTCCAAAAAATAATCTCTATATTTGCACCGCAGTTAAAGAATGGTTAAAACTGTTCTTTAATTCATAAAATTGCTAAAAAACTAGGTTCTTCATGCTAAGAGTTGAAGAACAAGGAAAAATCGAATAATTATGAGCTATGATGTTATCGTAGTCGGTAGTGGCCCTGGTGGATATGTGGCAGCTATCCGCGCATCACAATTAGGGCTGAAGACAGCCGTTGTTGAAAAAGAATCTCTAGGTGGTATTTGCTTGAACTGGGGGTGTATCCCAACCAAAGCGCTTTTGAAAAGTGCGCAGGTTTTTGAGTACATCAAACATGCTGACCAATATGGGATTTCAGTTTCTGATGCTTCTGCTGATTTTTCTAAAGTCGTCAAAAGAAGCCGAGATGTGGCAGGAGGAATGAGCAAAGGGGTGAAATTTTTGATGGGCAAGAATAAAATCGATGTCATCATGGGCTTTGGAAAGCTTATCGCTGGCAAGCAGGTAGAAGTGACAGACGACAAGGGGCATAAGAAGAACTACCAAGCAAAGCATATCATTCTAGCTACAGGAGGTCGTGCGCGCCAATTGCCGAATTTGCCGATTGATGGCAAGAAGATTATCGGTTATCGTGAAGCTATGTCCTTACCTACTCAGCCGAAGTCTATGGTCATTGTAGGAGCAGGAGCTATTGGTGTAGAGTTCGCTTATTTCTATAATGCTATGGGAACGGAGGTGACGGTAGTTGAATATATGGACAGAATCGTACCTAATGAAGATGCTGATGTATCGAAGGAATTAATGAAAAATTTCAAGAAATCAGGCATTAAAGTAAAAACGTCAACTTCTGTTGAAAACGTTGATACTAAAGGGCAAAACTGCTTAATTAAAGCACAAAGCCGTAAGTCTGGTAAGACTGAAATCATGAAAGCAGATGTTGTTTTATCTGCTGTAGGGGTTTCTACGAATATTGAAAACATTGGTTTAGAAGGCTTAGGAATTAAAACGGATCGTGGTCAAGTACTTGTCGATGAATACTACCGTACTAACGTAGATGGCGTTTATGCAATTGGAGATATTGTACATGGCCCAGCCCTGGCACATGTTGCTAGTGCAGAAGGGATTATCTGTGTTGAAAAAATAGCAAATCATCATCCAGAACCTTTAGATTACAACAATATTCCTGGTTGTACGTATTGTTCGCCTGAGATTGCCTCTGTAGGTTATACTGAAGCACAAGCCAAGGAAGCAGGCTATGATTTAAAAATCGGTAAATTCCCATTTTCAGCTTCTGGAAAAGCAAGTGCAGCAGGAAGTAAGCAAGGTTTTGTTAAAGTAAT
This sequence comes from Saprospiraceae bacterium, assembly GCA_020631545.1. GTDB lineage: Bacteria > Bacteroidota > Bacteroidia > Chitinophagales > Saprospiraceae > JAHDHB01. The sequence goes on from JAHDHB010000154.1 coordinate 9,790, forward strand.
ATTTGATGCAAAATATGGCGAATTCCTAGGAGCGCATATGATAGGTGCTAATGTTACAGAGATGATAGCAGAAGTAGTTGCTGCGCGTAAATTAGAAACAACAGGAATGGAAATCATCAAAACTGTACACCCCCACCCTACAATGAGTGAGGCGGTTATGGAAGCTGCCGCAGCGGCTTATGGTGAAGTGATTCATTTGTAGAATCGTAACGTTGGCTTTAGCCGACAAGTTGTTTCTTTATCCTTAAACAGGATTGTACTAACGCAGCATGTCGGCTGAAGCCAACGCTACAATTAGATGTTTGTGAAAAAAATCCATCAAGCCAAAAGTTTTATAAAGTACTTCTTTAAAGCAAAGACAAAGTACCAGATACATTCTCCTTTTCTTTTTGAATTAGTCAATGAGGTATTGGAGGATGAGCGGTATTTCTATGCCTTTCGTGATATAGAGCGATATCGATATTACTTAGAGCATAATAAGAATCAAATAAACATAACAGACTTAGGAGCAGGTTCTAGCGTACACAAAAACACGAATCAACGAAGTATTCGTTTTATTGCCCAATCTGCGGTAAGTCCCAAAGCTCAATGTGAGTTTCTTTTTCGTCTTACCCAACATTACAAGCCTGAAATTATGCTAGAGTTGGGCACATCTTTAGGCGTTAATACCCTTTACCAAGCGGCAGGAAATGTGAATGGCAAGATGATAACGATGGAAGGTTGCAAGGAAACAGCAAATGTGGCTTTTCAAGGTTTTCAAAAATATAAAGCGGATAACATTGGTATTGTCCTAGGTAATTTTGATAAAACCTTACCTGATACCTTAAAAAAACTACCTAAATTAGATTATGTCTTCTTCGACGGTAATCACCGTAAGGCTCCAACACTCT
>JAHDHB010000154.1:10689-11800 GCA_020631545.1 Saprospiraceae bacterium
AATGCCTTCCCTTAGCACATAACGACAGTATTTTTATCTTTGATGACATTCATTGGTCAGAAGAAATGGAAGAGGCTTGGGAAGAAATTAAAGCGCATCCTTCAGTGACTTTGTCTCTTGATTTGTACTACATGGGCATCGTTTTTTTTCGCCAAGAAACTAAAATAAAAGAAGACTATACCATCATTCTTTCAAAATATAAGCCTTGGATAATGGGTTTTTTTAAGTAAAAATGAATGTTTTTTTAGATAAATCGAATCAAGGGGAAGTGTTTGATTTGTAGGGTTTTATTTGGCTGTTGTTTTGTAGTGTAAATTCGTTTTAGCAATTTAATCAAAAAAAACACAAAATATTTTTATGGAAAATCGGCTTTTTTTAGTCTTATAAGTAGAGATAGCCTAATTGTCTATCTCTGTATTTATCAATAGACAATGAAAAGCGTATTTTATAAACAAATCAACAAAAGACCCCACAAAGTATAAAAAACGTTTTCGAATCGCTTCTACTAGATGGCAAATTTGGGATTATGGATGGAATGGTGCTTATTTTATTACCATCTGTACCAAGGATCGTTACCATCATTTTGGAGAAATTGACTATAACGGAATGCATTTGTCCGATGCTGGTGTATTTGCCGAACAATTTTGGTTTACAATTCCTGAACATTTTCCATTTGTAAAATTAGATGCATTTGTTGTGATGCCTAATCATGTTCATGGCATTGTTATTATTCAAAAGCCGTTGGATTTTGATGAAAATTTTCGGTCTGATAAGGAAGAAAAGATTATTCGAACTGTCGAACATGATTTTCGAACACCAGGCCAAAAACGGTTTCGAAATCCAGGGAAAAACAATATTTCGTCGATTATTGGATCCTACAAATCGGTTGTAACGAGACATACACGACCGACACAACCCGATTTTGCATGGCAGCCGCGTTTTCATGACCACATTATCCGTGATAGGGAATCGTTTTTACGAATCCGTCAATATATTATCGATAATGTAAAAAAATGGAAGGCGGATAGATTTTATGGCAGGGGGCGTAGGGCGTGAATGGTGAATGGGAACCGAAACCGGAACCGTAGAGACAAGGCATGCCTTGTCTCTA
>JAHDHB010000155.1 GCA_020631545.1 Saprospiraceae bacterium
GGTAATTCCTTCATGATTTAAAGATAAGAGTTTTTTTGCTTAATCGTTTGATTATGAGTAAAAATTTATTAGCGCTGTCATTCCCCCACATTGCGTAAATTATTATTTGCTAGCAAATAAAAAACATCATACTTCTTAAATCTTACATCGTATTTTGAAGAGGAAGCCTTTTCGGAGTGGCCTCATACCTAGAAAGTCTATTTGAAGGTCTTATTCCTTCATTTTTCTCGTTAACGTCCTGTTAAAGCAAAATTTATCAAACAATATAGCATCTTTTTGAGCGTTTGAACCGTACTTCATAGTGTAGGGTAAAGCAAAAGTAAATTGCTATGACAACGATTTTGGAACGAAAAAGACCTCAAAGATTGATTTAGAAGAACATCGGCTCACATCATTTTTTTTAGACGAGTTAGAAATTAAAGTAGCAAGAAGGTTCCCCTTAGGTCGATTTTTCCTATATTCGTCACGAAATTAATCCGTTTAGGAATGAAGATAATGTATCATATCGCATTGGCTACCTTTATTTTGGGCTTTTCTGTCGCTTTATCTGCCCAAAAAACAGCTATTTTTCAGGATTCCAATGCTTCTTACAAGCAAGGGATGGACTTCTATGAGCAAGGTCTATATGGCCCTGCCGAAAAAGAGTTTTTAGCCATTTTGAATGCAAAACACGAGGAGCTTACGCCTTCGACTCTACTAAAAAAATATGCGACCTTGTACCGTGCCTTGTGCGCTGTTCGTTTAAATAAGCCCGATGGAGAGCAACTCATCCTTGATTTTATTCGAGAAAACGATCCAAGCGCCTTAGCTACCGATGCTAAACTTGAAATTGCCAACCACTACTATCGAGCAAAGGAATATGAAAAGGCACTTACTTACTTTAAAGGCATTGACGCTGGACGATTGGACAAAAAACAAGCAGCAGAAGTCCGTTTTAAGCTGGCTTACTCCTATTTCCTTCGCAAAAACTTCAAAGAAGCTCGAAAAGGTTTTAACCGTTTGAAAAATAGAAAGGATAAACATTACTATGCTGCAAATTACTACTATGGCGTTTGTAATTTTTTCCTTGATGATTACAAAAAAGCACTAGCATCTTTTAAGAAAGTCAACAGTTCTAAAAAATATGGGAAGGTCGTTCCCTACTATATTGTGCAAATTCATTTTGCTCGAAAGGAATACAAGGAATTATTAGAATTTGCTGAACCTTATGCACTTGCTCCAGATACAAAGTACCACGCTGAAATCAATCAACTTATTGGTTTAGCTCATTTTGAACTCGGAGATTTCGAGAAAGCACTTCCTTCTCTAGAAAACTATGTAGAAGGTGCAGGAAAAATCACGCAAGAAGAAATTTACCAATTGGCTTATGCTCAGTATAAAACAGGCAACTATACAGCAGCCATTCAGAATTTTGAAGAATTAAAGGAAATTGATAGTGAATTTGGTCAAAACGCTTTGTACAACCTAGCGGATAGCTACTTGAAAACGGATCGAAAAAATACCGCTCGTAGTGCATTTCTTGCAGCTTCTAAGATGTCTTATGATGAGCTATTGCAACAAGAAGCCTTGTTCAACTATGGAAAATTGTGCTATGAATTAAAGCAAGATAGAGAAGCGATTAACGCCTTCCTGAAATTCCCTTCAGATTCGAAGTATTACAAAGAAGCACAAGAACTTATGGGGCTTATCTTCTTGGATACACGCGATTATGTAAAAGCTTTGGAAATCATGGAAGCAATGCCCTCCAAAACGGCAGCCATGCGAGAAGCTTATCAAAAAGTGGCGTTCTACCGTGGTATCCAACTATTCAATGATGGAAAGCTCAATGATGCAGCTGAACTTTTTAATAAATCCTTAAAAAATGGCTTCGACTCTAAAGTTAAAGCTTTGTCTTACTACTGGTTAGGAGAAATTGATTATTTGAAGGAAGATTATGAAGGAAGTTCTGATAAGTTCACCCAATTCCAAAGTTTAGCGCTATTAGAAGGGGAAAAAATGCCCGATAATGCTTCCGTTCATACGGCTAGTTATGGCCTAGGTTATAGTTATTTGAAGCAAGAACGATATGCAGCGGCTAGCCGTCATTTTGAGGACTGTGTCCAAGGAATCAAACGGGAAAAAGCTAGCATAACGGATCAATATGTGACGACTCAGTTGCTTCCTGATGCTACCCTTAGAGCAGCCGATTGTTACTTTAAATTGAATAGCTACAAAAAAGCGGGGGAATTTTACGATGAAGTCATTCAATCCAAGTACACTGGTTTAGATTATGCCATGTACCAAAAGGGAACAATTTTGGGCTTGCAAAACACAAACAATCCGATTGATAAAATTTTATTATTGGAAAAATTGTATACCGACTACCCTCATTCTCTATATGCCGATAACGCCCTATTTTCGCTTGGTGCTACCTACCTTAGAATAGGGAAGTTGGAGAATGCTGCCAAAATGTATGAAACCTTGTTAAACAAATATAAAGATAGTGATCTCACCACAGCTTCCTTGTTAAAACTAGGGCTTATTTACGTCAATTTAGGGGATAATAATAAAGGCTTAGGCTATTTCAAAGAGGTATTTGACTATAATCCTGACTCTCAAGAAGCCAAGGACGCCTTGAATGGTATTGAAGAGATTTATATTACAATGGATGACCCGCAAGGCTATTTTTCTTTTTTAGAAAATATTCCGGGTTATGAAGTAAGTGATTTAAAAAAGGATTCGGTCTTATTTAAAGCTGGTGAAGCGCCCTATGCCGAAGGAAATTACGAGAAGGCAACAAAGGCTTATTCTAGTTATCTAAAAGCTTTTCCTAGAGGGACGAACTCTCTTGATGCTCTTTTTAAGCGCGCAGAATCTTATTTTGCCTTGAAAGAATATGACCTTGCTTTTGAAGATTATGAAAAAGTGCTACAGCGTGGTAATAGCAAGTTTATGGAAACCTCCGCGCGAAATGCTGGACTCATCGCCTACAATATAAAAAAGGACTTTGTAACGGCTGTAGAGTATTTCGAGCTTTATCTAAGTGTAGCCTCTTCGGAAGATAACCAGCATGAAGCGTCTCTTGGAGTGTTACGGAGTGCGTATAGAAGTCAAAATTCTGGTGGTGTTTATGGCGCTGGTGACAGAATCATTGCCAACCCTAAATCGACGAAACCTGAAAAGGCGGAAGCGCATTACTGCATTGCCAAATTGGCCTTTGAAGATAAGGATTATGACAAAGCCCGCTCGGCCTTTAATAAAGTTATTCGTCTAACGGAAGATGAACGAGCAGCGGAAGCACGTTATATGATTGCCTACATTTACTACTTGGAACGTGATTTAGATATTGCGGAGGAATTATGCTTAAACACAAACCAACAAATTATTGGTTATGAGTACTGGCTGGCGAAGAGCGTGTTGTTATTAGCAGATATTTTCATCGAGAAAGGAGATACGTTTAATGCTAGGGCTTCACTGGAAAGCCTTGTGGATAATTATACGGGTGACCAAGCAATTCTGGAATCTGCCAAGGAAAAATTAAACCGCTTAAAGGAGTCTAGTGCGACAAATAGTCGAATCAAGCCTGAACCTGATAAAAATGCTGATTTGGAAATGGAGGAAGATAAAGGACATTGAGAGGAGATGGGGAATTGTTTTTGACGTTAATTACCTCTAATGTAGTACTGCGTTGCTTCTCAACTAGCCATCATTAAATTGCGATAAGATTTTGATTATGAAGTGGATTAAAAATATAGTTGTTGTTTTTGTGTTCTTTTTACTGCTTGGGGATTTGTCAGGTCAAACCACGACAGAACCTACCTTGGAGGATGAAGAATTGGAAGTGGTAAAAAGCTTTAATGCAACTTTGTCAGATGCAGACAAGAAGCATACCTTGCCTACACTCCCGCCTATGGATCCTGATAGTGAACGAAAAACCGACTACACGATTCCTCCTCGTCTGCTTACCTTAGAATACGATGCACCGGATATACGCCCTTTAGCTATGCGGCAGGAGCCTACGCCAAAGGTTTATGATTTATATGCAAAACTAGGTATCGGCTATCCCATTTCTCCTTATGCTCAAGTGATTTATAATAATCATAAAATCGAAAACCTCGATTTATACGCAAAACTCTTCCATCATTCTGCTAATAATAATGGAAAGGTGGAGAATCAACGTTTTAGTGAAAGTTCAGCTAAGGTAAAAGGCACTTTTTTCCTTGAAAAAGGTTTAGCCATAGGCGCTCATGCTGGTTTTGACTTGGATAATGTCTACTTTTATGGATACAACGATTCGGATACGTCCTTTGCAAAAACAGATGTTTTACAACGTTTTACGACCTTGGATGCTGGTCTTGATGTTAGCAATAGCAAACCTAATGAATTAGGGATTGATTACAAGGCGGAACTTGGTTTTTATTCTTTGAACGATAAATTTGATGTTGGAGAAACAGGTATTTCTGCTAGTGCATCGGCTCGAAAATGGATTGCCGAAAAGCATCATATAGACTTGGAAATCAATGAGTCTTTCTACAACTTTAAGGATACTACTAGCGCTATAAATAATGTATTGAGTTTCAGTCCTAGCTTTAGTTTTGGTGCTGGTATTTTTAGAGCGAAGGCAGGGGTTTATCTAGGCATCTCCGATGAGTTTGTGGTCATGCCTGATGTTGAAGCTCGTTTGAGTATCTTGGAGGGGATGGTGAATATCTTTGGCGGATGGACAGGCAAAATCCAAGAAAATACCTTTCGCACCATAACGAATACAAATCCTTTTGTGAATACTCCACTAGGCTTGAAAAATAGTACCATAGAACAACGATATGGAGGTATTCGAGGTAAAATCAGTACACTCTCCTATGAAGCAAAATTCACGCAAAGCCCCATTCAAAATAGACCATTTTTCGTTAATGATAGTCTAGATTTCAAGCGTTTTGACGTGGTTTATGATGAGAAGGTTAATTTAATGAATGTTCATGGAATGGTAACCCTAGAAGCTTTACAGTCATTAAAAGTTTGGTTTTCGGGAGATTATAACATTTACAATACGCTAAATGAAGCAGCAGCATGGCATTTACCTACCCTTGCATTCAATGCTGGAGCTACTTATAAATTACTTAAGAAACTGGATTTAAAAGGGGAATTGTTTGTGGCAAGTGGCGTGCCTTATAAGAATGAACTAGGAGAGAAAGATAATCTTAATTCAATGCTAGACTTGAATTTTGGCGCTGAATACACTATAAACGAGCATTTTGGCGCCTTTGCTAATGTCAACAACTTACTTTCTTCGAAATATCAACGATGGTATCGATATCCACAGTATGGAATGAACTTCATGGTAGGCGTCGTGATGAAGCTTTAATTTTTGAATACCTCTTGAATCCTGTACCATTCCATTTTTCAAGGAAAAAACGGTGTATAGATTCATTCGTTATTTAGTGTTTGACCAAAAAAGGCGATAAAAGCAATGTTCTGACCTTGTCATCTGGAAAGTGTTTAGGAGCTATTTTAAGCCAAGAGGCCAAGGCTAAGCACTATACCGTCCCCGCATTATCCCAGATAGCGAAATCTCAGCATTTCCTTTAAAAGTTGCCTTTTTCGTTCAGACATTACTTAGACAGCCTTGCAATTAGGATTGTCAGCTTTTGTCAAATAAATCACGAAAGACAATCAGGAGCCTTTATTAAAAACACCCCATCTTTTAGGTAGTTCATAGGGAATTTAGATTATCCCCACGAACAAACAAGATTAATTGCAGGTTTCAGTTGGTAGTACAAAATTTAGCGGTGTGGTCAAAGCGTTTGATGTTAATTCATCATAAGTGACGGGATCAGGGACAATCTCATCTACTATTTTGGTGTATCTAGAAGCTAGTACGCCCCTACCCTCACTAAGATTGGTATAAACGGGTAAAGGAACAGAACCGGTAATACCTTGATTGGCTAAACCGACATTTGTATAATTGTATAACTCCTCATTTCCCGTATAAATATATAAGGTAAAGTTCCTTAGTTTTCTGCAATAAAGGTTGCTCGCTTCCATACCAGAGGCAAGTACAGAAAATAAGCTTTCTCCTGCTAATTTTATTTCTTGCGAATTTCCCGTTTCAGCAACGACACTTCTTCTTAAGACCCATTCCAACGATTTGGCCTCTGCCACACCCGGATTATCATTACGATATTCATCATAGTTGATGCTCAATACCAAGTCATAAAACTCGGCATTCTCCGCAACTTGCCACTCGATTTTGGTTTCATTACCCGTTTCGAATTTCAATCTTGGAGTACTGGTCGATAAGGAAGAAGGAGCGTAAACGGTAAAATCATCAATCATTTTAGTTTCTCCACTTACTTTAGCATCACTATCATCGAAGTTAATTTCGATTTCATAGATTTTACTAGGATCTAAAGCCCCTGTAGTTTTGTAAGCATAATTAGGTTGATTGGCAAAAATACCTTCTGCTTTTGGATAGCCCTCCAAAGCTGCATCAACTAAAGTTAGTGGAAATAGAGCTGTTTGGTTATTGGCAGTCGTTTTTTCTATCAAATTCACAGCGATATTCTGGAAATAGAGAGAATCTACCTCTTGTGCCAAAACCAAAGCGCTAGTACTTTCGTCCAAAAAAGCTTTTTCTACCTTTATATAGTGCGCGGTATCTTGTTGGTTCAATATACCATAGACAACAGGAATGCTTTTCCAATCATCCACTAGGTCAAAATCATTAGAGCAACCCAAGGAAAAAGCTAGGGCTAAAATCGTTAAATATACTACAAACTTCTTCATGGCTACAAAGATAGAAATTTTTCGGAAAATTTACCATCCAAAAATCTAGTAGAACTGTGGCGGCAGAGCCGCAGTTAAAAGTTATCCGCGATAGCTATCAGGATAAGAGTTCCCGTCAATATCAATAAACAAGCCCAACTACTATACAAACAACTAAATTTCAAACTACTATAGCTCTACCCATACCACACAATAAAAAAAAATTATTATCAATGTCAAAAACTAAAAAGTTTGCACAGAAAAAACTTTTGCCGTTGTGTGTACAACTAAAAAAGGAGAAGATAGTGAGAACATAAGCTATAACTCTACCCATGCCATCATCCCCTTAGCATCTAATCCTTTTTTCAAATCAGCTTTATTCTTTTTTTGCTTCTTGATGACCACAACTCCCTCCTCTTCTTTGTGTTGTTCAATAGTTGGAAAAGGATCAAAGATGGTGACTTTAGAGGAAGAAGTACTCGTATTCCCATAGCTATCCGTTACCGTCAAGATAATCATATTTTCACCTACATCCTCCTTAGTAAAGTTGGTTTGACTCAAGGAAAGTTTTTTTATACCACAAATATCGTAAGATCCTGCATTGAGTGTAAAGGGAGATAATACGGCATTTCCTAAGTGATTCAAACTCAGATTAAAATCCCTACTTTTAGCTATAGGGTTTGCATCTTCTACAACGACAACAGCTTCTCCCGTACTCGTATTTCCGCTCACGTCAGTTACAATAAGCTTTACGATATTCACGCCAGCATTCTGGCAAGAAAAATTGGCTGGTACAACTCTTTTAAAAGCAATTCCACATTCATCGCTTGAGCCATCATCTATATCTTCAGGCTTAATCGAGGCACTACCATAAGCATTCAGTTGAATAGTCGCACTTTTAGTCTTTACTTGTGGCGGCGTAAAATCGATGCCACCATTCACACGTACACTCTTTACACTACTACAACCATAATTATCTTCAACCGTCAAGCGATAAAGTCCTGGTAGCAAATCCGAAAGATAAGAAGTTGTCAGTCCATTGCTCCATTTATAAGCGTAAGCATCAGAGGAAATGGATTCAATATAAGTTTCAATATGGCCATCTCTAGCGCTAGGGCAAGAAACATCAAAAGGAATCAAATAAAGGTTGTAATCCTCACACTCAGCATTTCCTTGGATATCAAAAGTATACAAGCTTTTATCACAATCATCGTTACATAATAATAAGGTAGCAGGATGAACGCCTAGTGAAGTTGGCTTGTAAGTTATCTCCAAAATTTTAGAAGCTCCAGCAGGAACAAACATTTGCTCAGCATTTACGCCAAACTCCTCTGCTCCTATTCCTTCTAATCGAATATCATCAATATTTAAATCCCCCGTACCTATACTGTTATCAATAAGAAATTTATGAACTCGTTTTCGTTTTGGAAAACTAGAACCAAAATCCGTTCCATCAATAGTTTTAGGATCTTTATTCCCATTTAAAATTTCCATTTCGCCACCCCAAACCTTAATGTTAGGCAATGCACGACTATGCGTAGGTATTTTTTCAGAGGCATCCACAAAAGCAAGAAGATTTCCATAAGAAGAATCAAGATCCCCTGTATTGGCTAGAGGTGAAGCTTTCAACTCGTTTACTCCAGTCAAGAAACTGCCTTCCCAGTATCCTAGGAGTAAAGTAAAAGTCAACATAAAAAAACATAAATTCTTCATAAACAATAATTTTAGCAATTATTCACCAAAAATACGAAGCAATAACAATCCAATATTTCCCACTTACTATTTCTGCCTTTTTATAAAGTACAAAAAGGCACTTAATATATTATCTACCTTTCTTTTATCCGAAAAATGAATCATCATCGGTATTAAATTATCAATACAAGTACTTCTTTGTAGACCAGTTCACATACAATTGTGACAAGATTTAACATAAAAATTACGACAAGAAAACACTAAAAACAAGAACCCCCTTACACATTTTGTATTTCTAAATGTTGGGATAAATTACTACTCCTACGATAGCTATAAGGGCATATTTATTCCTACCAGTTCCTTCGCTCGTAGTACAGGGTGGCGAAGCCATAGTAACCAATAGACCTATTGCGGTAAGCTGCAAAGATCTTGGCAATTGGCTATTTGCTGTTGGCAGATTTTGCATATACCTGAAAAAGCTTAGGCAACGCTAAAGGTTTCTGCTAAAAGAACAATTTAGCAATTTTCATCTGTTTGTTTTTTTAGCAAAACTTTAGAGCTATGTAAAAAATAGGGTCATAAGAAGGTCTTGTGACCTTTTCACATAGAACCTCACAACGAAAACTGCACGAGCCCATACTTAGTTAAACTTCTGTTTTTAAGCAAATTACATTACTCCTTAACAAAAAACAAGCTTTCAGTATTGTGTGTACTGTGTAGTGTTTACTAGCTCCCTAGGTACAATCAACAATCACAGCAAATTCAATTTCAGACATTAAAACATGCACACGAAGCCACTTTAATCCAGTAAATACCATGTCACTTTTGCCTCAAAAAAACAACTCCACAATAATAAATAAAATTTTCAAAACAAAAAATATTCTATTTGAATAATTTTAAAAAAAATCATTACCTTCGCTTTTAGATTAAAAAAAAAGAGAATTGAGCTAAGACCTCTCCCCCTTTATAATCACGATAAGACAATCTTCTTAATTTTTTCGGTTTTCTGCTGAATGCACAATGGGAATTGCCATAATACTAGACAATTTATTCAAAAGGGTCACACTCTAGCAGCTTTTCCCATAAAATATGTCATTATACGTATGTTTTTGGGGCAATCAACAACAAAATAATTAGTAGTCCATAAATACGAATTTGCACATTGTTCTATTTGACACCCCCAATTATTTTTACTATGTTTACTGTCTTAAGATTGGATGAGTTTGATTTGCATTCCCAAACAGTATAAAAACCTAATAAAAAGCAAGTTAAAACTAACCCATTCTACGTACTCCCCAATCATTTACAGCTGAGATTAATCGTATAACAAAGCTGTTTTACCTTTTTTTGTTCAGGCCAAAGTCATTTTTTACTTTGCAATAACTGGTGTTTATCTATACTCAATCAAAATACAGAACAAACACCCATTGATATTAGCGCTAATTTTTAACAACATACAACTAACCATTATGAGATTTTTCAACTCATTTCTTCTTTTTTTCTTAGGGGTAATATCTTCTTACACCTATGCCCAAACAGTTCTTTTTGAGGACTTCAATGCGGGGATACCTACATCTTGGACTATCCTTGATGGAGGTACAAGTACTGACACTTGGGTTGGTACTAGTGGGGGGTATAACGGAAATTTCCTAGACGGAACAGAATTCGCTTTTGTCGATTCTGATGCTCCTGGAGGAGCGGTAATTTTGGAAGAAAGTCTTATTTCTCCCATTTTTGATGGTACGCCATATACTTCGAATGGTCTTTTTTTAGAATTTGACCATTTCTATCAAGACGTCGGTGATGTTGATAGTGCATTTGTAGATGTATGGGATGGAACAAGTTGGGTAAATCTGATCTTTTTCAACATTAATGATGGTGCTTGGAGTGCCCCGTCTCAAGTCTTATTGGACTTGACACCTCACATAAATGCGAATATGCAAGTTCGGTTCCATTATAATGACAATGATACATGGGCTTGGTTTTGGGGGATAGATAATGTAACTATTTTCTCGCCCTTCAATTCAGATGTAGGAGCGACAAATGTACTCTCTCCTGTTTCCGATCTTTGTATCGATCCAATGACGTTTGTAGAAGTTGAAATCACGAATTTTGGTGCAAATCCTCAATCGAATATTCCTGTAACAGTCAATATGACTGGAGATGGTACAGAAACCGCTAGTGCTATTTACGCAGGCCCTCTAGGTGCTGGTATGTCTGCAACTGTTTCTGTTGGTCCTTTAAATACTTCTATTGGAACAAATTTCAACTTTACAGTATTTACAGAACTTAGTACAGAGCAAGCACTTAATAACGATACAACAGAGGCTTCTGTCGTCTTAAGAGAACCTGTTATACCACAACCCATTGCTTCCTACGGTTGTAGTGGTTCTCCCGCCTTTGCTAGTGTAATGGAAAATTCAAGCACTCAATTTTATTGGTATGATACCCCTACTGCGGATAATCTTCTTGGTGTAGGAGATAGTTTACCGCTAGGTGTACTTACTGCGGATACTACCGTTTATGTACAATCTGACGAAACGGGCAACGGAACTGTCGGTCCAGTGGATAACACCATAGGAGGTGGTGGAGATTATACGTTCTTCCCTGATGGTCTAGAGTTTACAGTGACCTACGGGCTTATCTTAGATAGTGTTTTTGTCTATGCTGGAAGTACAGGAGATGTAACCGTCAATATAATAAATGAAAATGGAGATATTATACACTCTGCCACAGCCCCAGTAACTACGGCTGGTGTCAAAGCGGTCATTCCATTAAATTTTGTTATTCCCCCAGGAGATTATTCTATGACAGCAGATGGTTCTACCGTGACTGGCCTGTTCAGAAATAATAATGGCGCCATTTATCCTTTCTCGACATCTACATTGTCTATTACAGGCCCAATCAATAACTTACCAGGATACTATTATTTCTTCTACGATTGGCATTACTCAAGAATTGCTTGCCCTAGTGACTTAGTACCCGTAATGGTCAGTCCTGCAATGTCTCCTACTATTGCAGTAACTTCTACAACAGATAATGCCTGTGCCAATAACCTTGATGGTGCTATCGATATAACAGCCTCAGGAGGTGCAACGCCTTATTCTTATGAGTGGAGCACTGGCTTAGTCCTAGAAGACTTAAGTGGTCTTTCATCAGGAACTTATGATGTAACTGTTTATGATAATTTAGGCTGCTTTGCTACGACTTCGGTTACAGTAAATACAATTTCTTCCTTGGCAGTTTCTACAAATTCTTCTACGGATGTGCTTTGTGCAGGAGAGACCAATGGTACAGTAGATATAAGCGTAAGTGGAGGAACTACAGGCTATACTTTCCTTTGGAATGACGGCA
>JAHDHB010000156.1 GCA_020631545.1 Saprospiraceae bacterium
AAAAAAACTATCCTGTTTACTACTTTTTTTCATTTGGACTATAAATACAGGTATCAACACTAGTAGCGTGTAATTTTTGAGTGCTTTTTCCATTATATAATGGAAAATTCTTTCCAGATACGAGAAATAACTCTGATGAAGTATCCAAAAGAAGGTCGACATTTTTTGCTTAGCACTTTACGCTAATGGTCGTACTCAGAAATAATGGAATCTAAATAACCAAAATTTTAGACTAAAAGCCAACAGCCCAAGACCTATCAGGATATTCTATAGGTTCTAGCGGTGATTCGTCATGGCAATCACACTCAATGCCTCCAGTAATTTGTTCTAATAATGTGTTTTCGGCAACGGCCTCTGCCATAGCAGATAGATCTTCAAATGATAATTTTTTCATTTTTTTAAGATTAAAAGGTTATAAAATATCAAACCAAAACTATTCAGGCTAGCAATTATAAAACAACTAACCACCTTTGTATTCGTAAATACGATAGCAAAAATATAGATCCTTTCACTTAAAAAAAAGGTGCATTTTTTTAATAAAAAATAACACTAAATAGGCTCTCAAATCAGTAAGTAACACATCCCCCCTCCATACTCCCCTCTAATAAAGCACGTTAAAAAAAGTGCAATAAAAGTGATAAGTTATACTCTCTACGAGTAAATAGAAAAAAGTTAGGAAACAACTTTAAGCGTTTCCTAACATAAATAAAATTTAGGCCCAGCTTACCAAATCCACCAAGGATTTTCTTGCTGCGGTAAATCAATCGGTGTACCTGTCCCTATCGGTGTATTATCCATAGGAAGATGATCATGGCAGTCGTTTTCAGTTCCACCAGAAATTTGCTCTAAAAGTGTTGTAGTTCCAACGTTTTCTGCCATAGCAGACAAATCGTTAAATGATAGTTTTTTCATTGTTTTAATGATTAAAATACCACTCCGAAAGCGCTCTTCTTCAAAATACGATATAAGATTTTAGCCGTACGAATGCTAGTATTTACTAGTAAACAATGGTACTTTCAAGTACCTCATATCATCAATTGTATTTTTCACAAAAACGTACTTTTCGGAGTAGTCTCAAGGTTAAAATAGTATTCCTATCTTTTCAAGGAGTTTGCAGTTACAAATGTTGATGCATTCGAAAAGAAACTGAATAGCTAAGCTCTTTCCTAGCCTCCCCAGCTACCATAGCCGCCTAATCCTGTATTATCAATAGGTACTTGTGCAGGAACGTGAATTGGTTCAATTGGCGTATTGACCTTATCATGGCAATCGTTTTCAGTTCCACCAGAAATTTGCTCTAAAAGTGCTGTAGTTGCAACGTTTTCTGCCATAGCAGACAAATCATTAAATGATAGTTTTTTCATTTTATAAAGATTAAAAGGTTAAAAATAATACTCTGGTTTCTTAACCAGAGCTTGTTGTTAATTAATGTTGTATCCAATTGGAAAAATCTACTTGTTTTTTTGATACCTTCCATGAGTACTGAATACACTACTACATCAATCAATCTTTCATTTTGTAACCCCCTCTTTCTAAAAAAATTATCCAAGAAAAACGACACCAATCGTAAATGACTCACAATCAATTATTTAATTCAATAAAAAAAGAAAGATTTTTTTCAAAAAACCTTTAACCATAGAAAAATATTATGCTATTATGGAATAAATATCGTGTTTGAACAGAAAACTATATTCCTAAGTTTAGCTTTCAGCAAAGAGAAGGCTAAGTTCTCTTGTGGTTCTGCTTAGAAATACTAGACAGATACCATTCACTTGATAATAATATCTTCGTTTTTCCGTTAAACATCTCTTTTGAAGAGGCAAAATTCACCGATAGAATACCATGCTAAACAGAGTTTACACGATGTTTTTGTTACAAATAATTTTGCAAGGAAGTACAGGGAAGCCGACTAATACGACTCCCCTGCATTCCATAAAATTCATCAATGACTTACCATTCCCAAGGGTTAGGTTGGTCTGGTAATTCTATAGGTGTACCTTGCCCTAGTGGTGTGTCATCAGTAGCAAGATCATCATGACAGTCATTTTCAGTTCCGCCAGAAATTTGTTCTAATAGTGCGGTGTCTGCAACATTTTCTGCCATAGTAGAAAGTTGCTCAAATGATAGTTTTTTCATTGTTTTAAGATTAAAAAATTAACAAAATGCTCCAATCCTTTTCGCGGTAGGAGTACTTACGTTACTTGCATTTCAGTAAAATCCTGCGCAAGACGTTTACTAAGGGACAAGTAAAAGCCCTAGAACATAGAATTCTAGTACATAAATACATTCTAAATGTTCATTTTAGGCGGGTAACAAACATTATAAGCAAAGTGCAGTGTTGAAATTTGGCATTACTTTTTAGCTCTATTTATTAAATATGGCTGTAGACCATCTAAAATAAAAAACTAGGAAAAAAACTAAAAAGTGGCTTGTGATATGCCTTACAAATATGCAACTTTTGTCCTTTGAAATGAATTTTCCTAAATGACTTAACACTTTTTTAACAAAAAGAAAAATGCTATCGCTCAACTTGACATTTTTTTTCACGAAAAAACATTAGCGACTTGACAACTCAAATCGTGAGGGAATTCACAATTTTAAAAAAATGACGACAAGGTCTTTGTGGTACGCTTGTCTTAGCATAAAAAACAATTCGTACTTTTGCATTGTTTTATTATTTCGTAGGCTAATAACCATAGCGAATCTACACAAAAACGAAGTGAGCGATAATTTGTCATTCAAAAGCAACCATGAAAATTCACAAAAGCACCATCCTACTAGTATTAGCTCTTTTGAGTTCCCAGCTTCTTTTTGCCCAACGGCCAGGAGGAGGAGGCCGCCCCGACTTCAATAACATGCCCGCCATCGGCAAAATAAGTGGTCAAATCATTGATTCTCTCAGCAATGCCCCAGTAGAATTCGCCACCATTTCCATTTTTCGAATGCGAAACGATAGCTTGGTTTCTGGTGCTGTAACCAATACAAAAGGACGTTTTTTGGTAGAAGAATTGAAACCAGGCATGTATAAAGTCAAGATGGATTTCATTGGCTACCAAGCAAAAACGGTTGGCAGAGTGATGCTTGGGCGCAATGGCTTTCAGCGAGATTTAGGAAAAGTGCTGCTTGCACCTAGTGCTACAGATTTGGGAACCGTAGAGGTGACCGCCGACAAAGCTTTTATGCAAACCAGCATTGATAAAAAGGTCTTTAACGTTGAACGCTCCTTGACGAGCGAAGGGAATACAGCCAATGAAGTCCTTGAAACTATCCCTGCTGTGGATGTGGATATTGATGGTAATGTGAGCTTGCGCGGTAGCGGTAATGTCACGGTCTTGATTGATGGGCGTCCTTCGGGCTTGACGGGCGCAAGTAGAGCGGCTGTTTTGGAGCAAATTCCTTCGAGTTCTATTGAATCTGTAGAGGTAATTACCAATCCATCTGCCAAGTACAATCCAGACGGCATGGCGGGAATTATCAATATTGTGCTAAAAAAGAATCGTAAAAAAGGCCTTAGCGGCAATGTAACGGTAGGGAAGACGATCTGGAATCGCTACAATGCATCGGCAAGCCTGAATTATCGGACGTCTAAGTTTAACTTCTTCTCAAATTATGGTTTTCGGCATATGGATCGCCCTATTGTCCGAACAAATTTCAGAAAAAACTGGCCGCTGGGGACTGCCACGGATTTCATCCAAGATACTGTTTACCTTGATCAAACGGGGGAGGCTATTCGCTACCGCTCCAGTCATATGCTTCGGACAGGGATCGATCTTTACCTCAATCCTAAAAACACCTTGACGATTTCAGGGATGGCTAGCCTCCAAGACCGAAGCAGCGAAGAACTGAATCGCTACGAGGATCTAGATGTTAATCAAGCTATTACCGATTTATATTATCGTAGCGGAGACGAAGATTCGGATCGCATTAATTATGAAGGAAATATTATTTATGCCATCAAATTGAAAAAGCCCAAGCAGGAATTGACGTTTGACTTCAATTATTCAGGCGGAAACAGTGATGAAATGGGTATTGCTATCCAACGAGATTTCCGTCCTGACGGAAGCACCTTTGATGATGTCATCGAACGTCAAAACACTTTAGAGAACTCTTCTAATCAAGTGATTACTGCTAAAGCGGATTATGTACATCCCTTGACCAAAAAATCGAAGTTTGAAACGGGCTACCAGACCATTGCACGCGCTATCAATAAAGACTTTTATTCGGAAACCTACGATCCTTTTGCTAGTGCATTTATTCCTGATGTGAATTTGATCAATGAATTTTTGTACCAAGAACAAATCCATGCGGTATACGGTACTTACGCCAATCAAATCAAGAAATTCGGCATTCAAGCCGGCCTACGCTTAGAACAAGCCCTCACCGACTCTGAACTCATCACCACAAACGAACAGTTTGAGAACAACTATTTCAGCTTCTTCCCTACCCTACACCTTTCGCAGAAGCTGGAGAAACAGCATGAAATTTCTTGGAGCTACAGCCGCCGCATCAATCGTCCTTCTTTCCGTTCCTTGAATCCTTTCAACGATTTTTCGGATTCGCGGAATATCCGTAGAGGGAATCCCTTCCTACAACCCGAATACATCCATTCCATTGAGTTTGGGCATAGAAAACGCTGGCAATCCGCTTCTTTGATGACGGAGCTATTTTACAAGCGCACTCAGGATGCCATCACTAGAACAAAAATTGATACCGGCGGTGTTTCCATCACTACCTATGCGAATCTCAACACCTCAAGTAGCTACGGTTTCACGCTCATCGGTACCTACCAACCTTACAAATGGTGGGATATGAATGCTAGTTTCAACCTTTTCCGTACCGTCTTAGACGGCTCCAATTTGGAAGGCGATTTGACAAATGACGGCTTCGGCTACTCGGCAAAGCTCACCTCTTCTTTCAAACTCTGGAAAGGCAGCGAACTGCAATTGATGACACGCTATCGCGGCCCTTGGATCTTAGCGCAAGGCGAATCGGATCCCTTCTTCACCCTAGACGCTGCTTTCAAGCAAAAATTCTGGGACAACAAAGCTTCCGTCAGTCTTCGCTTACGCGATGTCTTCGATACACAACAGTTTTCCTTCTTCACCTCTGGCACCAATTTCGAACAAGCGAGCTTGTACAACTGGCAATCTCGTCTTCTTTCGCTTTCCTTCAGCTATAATTTTGGTAAGCAGGAATGGAATAAACGTAGACGCGGCGCTAGTCGAGATAGCGGCGGGGATATGGATGATGGATTTTGAGGATATTTACTTCTAGTGTAACGACCTGAATCCTAAATCTTAAAACAGTATTCGGAGGGCGACCATGAAGGATCGCCCCTACGGGAATTTTAGGATTTAGGGTCGTTGCTGCGAATAAATCTACATCTATATCAAATAACATAACGACCTCAATCCTAAACCTTAAACCCTCTGTAGGGGCATACCTTTATGGTTGCCCTTCCTTGAGGGTTCGGTGATTTCAGTCTCCCAAAATCAAAAACAGAGTTCAGAGCCATTACAGCAAATAATTCAAAGAATCGAAAATGCATTATAAAAAACACCCTTAATTAATTTGCTATTTAATAAAATTTCAAATAATTTGCAGCCGAATATTTTTTATCCCCCAAACAAAAAAAACAATACATGAATTACAAGCCATTTTTCCAAAAACGCCTTCCAATGCTAGGCGCATTTTTACTCCTGTCTTTTTCTTCTTTTGCTCAAAAAAAGCACCTAAACAAAGGAGCTATTTTTACCAATGCTAATGACACGATCCAAGGGCAGATGGTCTACAAAAACTGGGATAAAGCCCCAGAAAGCATTGAATTTAATGACAAAACATACCACTTAAGCGAACTAGCAGGCTTTCAAGTCTACAGAAATGATGGCGCCCTTGAAGTTTACAAGAAAATAACGGTAGAACTCGATAGTTCGAAGCAAGATTTAGAGAATCTGAGTTATTCTCCCAAACCGACTTACAGAACAACTATAACTTTTGCTAGGCTACTGCTAGACGGTTATATTTCCCTCTATTCGCTAAAAACAGCAGAAGGTAGACTACGATATATTGTTCAAAAACAAGGCGATGAGATTCGAGAGTTAATCAACCGACAATACTACAAAAATACGGACAAAGGTAAAAAGCTTGCTCTCTCTGAGTTGTTTATAGGACAGATGACAGCATTGACCGCTGACTGTAAAAACAATTGGAGTCAAAAATTAAGGAACCTAAATTATAAAGAAAAAGCACTCGTAGCTATACTTCAGCAATACCATGATTGTATCGGACAATCGATGAAGTACACCTATATTCGCGAAAAACCTATACTCAATATCCATCCCGTTATAGGTCTTAATTCTTCTAAATTAAGGTTTAATGGTGACGCTCCTTTCAATCTACAAGATCGTAATCTCCCTTCTAAGATTAATTACTCTTTTGGGCTAGGGCTAGACGCTTTTATACCAAGAACAAACAAACGGCTCTCTATTTATACAGAATTACTTTACCAATCCTTAAAAACTTCGACGGATTTCGAAAATGTTCAAAGCGATTCGGTTTATCAAAAGTACAATATTGACTTTGATTTAAGCTACCTACGTGTCAATGCTATGGCTCGATACCACTTTCTACACAAGAGTAAAGCTGATTTTTTCCTTCAAGTAGGTACTTCTTCTGCTTTTGCGCTCAAGAAAAAACAAAATCTAAATACCGAAGTACGCTTCTTTTCTAGTTTAGAAAACCTTACGCGCCCCTTATTAGCCTCCTTTCGACCACATGAACAAACCATCCTAGCAGGACTAGGCTGTAACTACAAAAATATCGGTATTGAAGCAAGAGTTGAACGCGGAAACGGTATTTCAACAACGCTCCTATTTAACTCAAACATAACCTCCTACTATATTTTATTCAGTTATCGTCTTAAAACTTAATTTTTTGGAGAAAAACACTCAGCCTTCAATACATTTTTATATAAACAACTGAGGCCACTCTTCAAAATACGATTTAAGAAGTATGATGTTTTTTATTTGCGGACAAATAATAATTTACGAAATGAGGGGATTCATACATCATAAATCCTACTTTTTCATTACAGAGTAAACTCCTGAATTAAATACAAAACAATGCTTCCACAAGACAAAATCGCTTTTCCATTTAATTGGTTGAATAACATTGGCGAAGCTAGCAACCGACTAGGAGCCCAATGGCCACCGCTAACAGCAGATGCCATACTCCAGCGTGCTTCAAAATTGTCTGGTCTTACCGATTTTGGGGATGCTCATTATAGGGAAGGGCTGGAAGCATTAATGTATTCCGCTAGGGAAGACAATATTAATTTTTTAGGGCGATTCCTTACTTATTCCTTAGCCGTTGGTTGCGCACAAGCAAGGTTGGAATGGGTAGACTATAAAAAAACGATGCCCGACGCTTTTAATGGGCCTTTAAAACCTCCTTTAATTGTTGTTGGAGCACCAAGATCGGGCACCACGGTAATGCATAGAATGCTAGCAGCCGACCCCGCCAATCAAGCCATTCCGATGTGGCGCCTAGTGAAACCTTTTCCTCCAATAAATGGAAAGGATAACCGCTTATCGCACTTAAAACGCGATATGAAACTGATTCAAAGATTAAGACCTGACTTGGCTCGAAAGCATGATCTTTCCCCTGAAAAACCGGAAGAATGCATCATGGTACAAGGCATGTCCTTCAACAGTTTATTATTCTATGCCTCTGCCCCCGTTTATTCGTACATGGATTGGTATAACAACGCGGATCGATTCAAGATGTATGAAGAATATGCTTCCATGCTTCATTGGTATCAAGCTCAAGACGCTCGACGATTGACAATGAAATCCCCTCCACATGCAGCAGATATATCAGAATTGCTTGCCGCTGTTCCTAATGCCTTAATTGTTCAAACACATCGAGACCCTGTGAAAGTGGTCAATAGTGCCAATAGCCTGTTCCATACCCTCCACTCTTTTCAAATGTCGCCTTATCTCCCCAAGAAAATGGTGGAAGCCAACCTTAATCAAATGGAACGTTTATTCAGGGATAATATGGAGAAACGAAAAACCCTCCATCATAATATTTGCGATGTTGATTACAAGGAACTCGTATCCGATCCCATAGGAACCACCAAAAAGGTTTATGCTCATTTTGGCTTGGAATGGACTAATGCATTTGAAGCAACCCTAAACCATTATATGACGGAAAACCCAAAGGACAAACATGGAAAACATCAGTATTCCTCTGAAAATTTTGGTCTAACAGATGAAGCCATTCGAGAACGTTTTTCGGAATACCTAACGTGGCGGAGCCATAACCAAGAAAAAAGCGTTTAGCTTATGTGCCTAAAATAAGGTCACAAACCTCCTTTTAAGTCTTTTTCCTTTAGTAAGACACGTTATACTTATATCTTCTTATAAGCCTTATGTGGTTAAAAATTCGCCAAAACAACATTTCATTTTTTGCACCAAAAACACACAACCAACTCTCAAAACGAACCCTTCGTCGAAAAAAACCGTATACCCATCGAACAGGCATAAATTTTGCAAGTTCAAGCATATACATCTTAGCATAAAACATGGTCGAAGAAATATTAAAAATACTATCTGTTATCAGTGTCAGCAGCTTTAAGCATACCTTTTTGGGCATTCCACTAGCCGCTGGTTATGGTTACAACCTCCTTGAAGTAACCTTATACACCGCTTTAGGAGGTACCATTGGCCTCATTGGTTTTATGTATTTTTCAAAATTTGTCCTATACTGGTACAAACGTTTTTTCCCTAAAAAACGACGAAAATTCACCCGAATGAATCGCTTTATTGTTCGGGTTCGACAGCGCTTTGGCCTTTACGGCATCGCCTTCATTACCCCTCCCCTTCTAAGTATTCCCATAGGTACACTTATTGCTTCCTCCATCTATTCCAACAAAAAACGAGTCTTTCTTTTCCTTTTCACTTCTATTCTATTCTGGTCTTTCGCTGGCGCCTGCCTTACTCGTCCTATCGCTAAAGCTGTGGTGGCTATGCTAGGAATGTGATGAGGGCAGGAATTCTGGGTTTGACAAAAGCAATATGAAGCTATCGGGTGTTCGCAAGAGAAGGCGGTAGCCTTTCGAGGTTCTATAGCAAGGGGTTTCAGTAATATAAGCCACTAAGTTTTGTCCAAAATAGGCAAGAGAATACTCATTAGTTTCTAAAAACATGTTTTTTATGTCAAACCGAGAATTGCCAACCCAAGGGCTGATCAGTTCTCGAAAAAGCTAATATGAGGAGTGCCTTTTCAACCTAAAACTATGCCTTCCCAATTTAAAAAGATGCAGAGATTCTCTAAATCCTAACTACAATTTACCTAAATACTATTACATTATTGATCAAGGGAGGGGAGGCCGAAAAAATACTGTTTGAACGGAGTGAGTTGATTTTTTGCTTCGTTTTTTATCAATCAAGAAAAAATGAAGATCCCCGCTATACAAGAGCTTAATTATCAAAGAATAATATCGGATATTCCTCAAAAAAATCCATTTCATCAATTTTCTTAAGCTTTTCTAAAAATCAATGAACACTTTATAAAAAATTAAAACCGACCGTCCCCGCTTAAAGCCACCCCGTGACCAAGTTCAATTTTTAAGGCAAGACACACCAGCATTACATTAATGGGCTGTAAAAGATTTCCTCTAAAAAATAAAAAAAATTCCCTTCCACCAGTTACACTTTCCATTTCCTAGGCATATAGTAGATGAATGTAAGACGGAACAGCTAATAACTGCTTCCCAAAATTACAAAAGGTTAAACTAGGGTAAGGAAGTACATTTTTTGTACCTTTCTAGCTCCTCCTGAAAGCAGGAGGAGCTTTTGTTTTATTGGGAGTAAGCGAGGGTATTGGCATCATCGTGCCAGTAAGTGACTATGAATTTTCGACGCTGTGCTTGAAAATAGGGACAAGGAATACACACTTCCTTCAATAAGGGCAACCATAAAGGATTGCCCCTATTCAGGTTTTTGGAGGTAGTTTTTAGATCCCTCGCGCCTAAACCTTTTACTTATCGTTAAAAAGTTGTAGGCACTACCTTTATACTGAATTCCGTAGGGGTTATCCCTTGTGGTAGCCCTCTGAATCCATTTTTATTTATCGTGATTTTTCTCACGACATGAGAAAATTATTAACTTCTCACTACTAACTTTTTTATTTTTTCAACTTTTTTGAAATTTTAACAATATATTAATGAACTCCTTTAAAAAAAATCCTAAATAATGCTTATTTTTGTCATAGAAAAGTCGGTAGATCCTGCTTCTTATTTAGAAACTTCTACCAAAACCCCATTTCTATAGACGAATACATTTTTTTGGAGAACTTGTAACCAAAAGCAGTTGTTATACGTCATAGGAACCTTAGGCAACGTAAAAGAATATTCGTATTCTTACTGCGTTCCAAAAACAATGTTAAACTACAACCATGATTAAACAAAAATTTCACCCCGTTTTACTATCGCTTCTTTGCATTGCTAGTTTTAGCGCTTGTATGTTCATCAACATTAATGCAAAATCCATTCCAACGAGTTTGACAACCCCAAGTGTGGAGCAACAACTCCAACACGAAGGAAAGAATACCGTCATGCCGGATGTTAAAATCTTCCTGTATGTCGCACAAAAAGTAAAGGAAGCTGCCTACTTTTTACCTTCAAACAATTAGTAGTTAAGATTTTCCTTTTATCGGTTCAAAAAAAACGCCTTGGAATATAATTCAAGGCGTTTTTTTATTCAAATTTCAATGTTGAGTTTATTTCGGAAAGTTGGAAGTAATAAAAAAACACGATTTATAAGAGCTATCCACGCAATACATCTGTGGGGGCTATCGTGGTTTAGCAGACGTGCTGCGTGTCCTCCAAGACAAACGCTACAAATTTTCTGTCCAAAATGTGTAGAAAATTCTCCCCAAAGGCATAAGCCGCTAACAAAAAAATGGAGAATTCTCGAACATCTCGTCCAAAAATTCTCCATCTTCTATCCATAAAACGTACTACTTTGCTATAACCAAACGCCTATAAGCAACTTGGTCTCCTGCTTGTACTTGTACCAAATAAGTACCATTCGGTACAGCTTCAAAATCAAGCGATTCATTCAATTTACCCGTGGAAAAACCATAATTTTCACTAAAAATCTGCTGGCCCAAAATACTATAAATATTTACGGATAGCTCAGGTGAGCTTTCCCCAACAAGGATGAGGTTTAGCTCTCCCGCTGTAGGGTTTGGACTCATCGTAAATTCCTCCCAACTTGCCAAATCATTAACCCCCACGACTAGACTTACCGTTTCTGAATAGGTCGCCACGCCACAATCATTCGTTACCGTCAAAACAACATTAAAGGTACCGGCATTTGCATAAACATGAGTAGGATTTTGTACCGTTGAGGTATTTCCATCACCAAAATCCCATGACCAACTCTGCACATTGGTAGAATTATCCGTAAAAACCACCATCGGCGCATCAATATCATTGACCGTAAAATCAGCTACAGGATTATTAGCAGAAGGATTAACATTAACCTCTACAGGTACACTAGTGCAAGTTTTTGGCTTCACCTCCCAGTCATAAAAATAGTAGTAATAGTTTTCTCCAGCAGTAGAATTCGTTATCTCTACCAAATCCATAATTGCATAAGGATAAGACGCCCCATTAGAATTTCTAAATAAATCCATATTATCACCGCCTATTTGGTAAGATCCTGGAGGCAAGCTTACATTTAGTTCCACGCGGCTCTGTCCGCTCGGAATATTCA
>JAHDHB010000157.1 GCA_020631545.1 Saprospiraceae bacterium
GTTAGTAAAAGATGGCTACTATAAGGTATGCAAAGCTGCCTTAGATAAATTTACGCGCAAGGATGGATTTAAGAAAGTAAATGAAGCAGCTAAAGAGATTTTACTTGAAAAGCATGGTGAGGAGTATATGGCGGAGAAGAAAGAATTGGTTAGCCGCTACTTGGGCAAAATCAACAAGAATGTTATTCGAGAAATGGTACTTTCTGAAGGTGTACGATTAGACGGTCGTAAATCTACGGATATTCGAGATATTTGGTCGGAAATAGACTACTTACCTAGTACACACGGCTCGGCGATTTTTACTCGTGGAGAAACGCAAGCCTTAGCTACTTTGACTTTAGGAACTAAGCTTGATCAACAGATGATTGACAATGCTTTGGATCGTCATGATAGTAAATTTATCCTTCACTATAACTTCCCTGCTTACTCTGTAGGTGAAACTAAACCAATGCGTGGTCCTGGACGACGTGAGGTTGGACATGCGAATTTGGCTAGCCGTTCTTTACGTGCTGTTATGCCTACTCATAAAGAGTTCCCTTATACTGTACGTATCGTTTCTGATATTTTAGAGTCGAATGGTTCTTCTTCCATGGCTACTGTTTGTGCAGGTTCGCTTGCTTTAATGGATGCTGGGGTGAATATCAAATCACACGTTTCTGGTATTGCTATGGGGATGATTTCTGATGGTGAAGGCCGTTCTGTTATCCTTTCGGATATCCTTGGAGATGAGGATCATGTAGGAGATATGGATTTCAAAGTAACGGGTACAGCGGAAGGAATTTGTGCTTGTCAGATGGATATCAAAATTGATGGACTTCCTTATGAGCAGCTTGAAGAAGCTTTGATGCAAGCAAGAGAAGGACGTATTCATATCCTTGATAGACTGAATGATACGATTGCTGTGACTCGTGAAGACTTGAAACCTCACGCTCCACGATTAGTCTCTGTACGTATCAAGAAGAGCTTTATCGGTGCTGTTATCGGCCCTGGTGGTAAGATTGTACAAGAAATGCAAAAAGAAACAGGCACAGTCATTACCATTGAAGAAGTGGAAGATTGTGGTATCGTTTCTATCTCTGGTACAAACAAAGAATCCATTGACTTGGCTGTTGCTAAGGTAAATGCGATTGCTTTTGAGCCTGAAGTTGGACAAGAATACCTTGCTGAAGTAAAATCTATAAAGGATTATGGTGTCTTTGTTGACATCAAGCCAGGTTCTTCTGGTTTAGTTCATATTTCTGAGCTTTCTTGGACTCGTCTCCATTCTATGGAAGATGCAGGGATTAAAGAAGGGGATAGAATCAAAGTGAAACTGATAGGTATTGATGAAAGAACGAATAAAATGCGTCTTTCTAGAAAAGCGTTGATGCCTAAACCTGAAGGTTATGTAGAACGTGAAAGAAGGCCTTCAAGAGATAGAGGTGATAGAAATGATAGGGGAGGAGACAGACGTTCACGTCCACCTAGGAGATACTAAATGTTAGTTCCGAAGTTGTTCTCTTGAGCAACTTCGGAATATATTTACTGTAAACTATAAAAGCCTTTTTGAAGGCTTTTTTTATTATTGTTACACTATCTTTTGGGGAGTTTGACAAGGAATTTTGGCCATTTTCAGTGCGCGTAATTTCTAACACCTAATTCGGCTTTATATACTTACGTTAATTGGGGAAAATTTTTATTTAGAAATACCGCTCATTAGTTTTCAATTTTGCGATCCTTTTGATAGCTTTGCCGATCTAAAATATATCAACTTGGCTTTAATAAAATCGATTTCAGGAACAAGAGGAACCATCGGAGGAAAATCTGGTGATAATTTAACACCTCTAGATATTGTAGAAGCAGCTTCCGCTTATGGCAGTTGGATTTTGCAAACCTACGAAGCACCTAAAATTGTTATAGGCAGAGATGCCCGTATCTCTGGGCAAATCGTCCAGCAATTAGTCGTCAATACGCTTTTATCTCTTGGTATTGATGTTATTGATTTGGGGCTATCTACTACGCCTACTGTCGCTATGGCTGTTCCAAACGAAGCAGCAGCAGGAGGAATTATTCTGACTGCTAGTCATAATCCTAAGCAATGGAATGCGCTGAAATTCCTTAATCATAAAGGGGAATTCATCACAGCGGCTGACGGTCAAGAGATTTTGAAGATTGCAGCAGAAGGAAATATTGAATTTGAGACTGTTGACAATTTGGGGGAATCGAAGGAAGTCAAAGACTATATCAAATGGCATATTGACAAAATTCTGGAGCTCCCCTTGGTTAATCCTGTAGAAATTGCTTCGCGAAACTATAAAGTGGTGGTTGATTGTATCAATTCTACTGGAGTACTTTCTATACCGCCGTTGCTTGAATTGTTAGGTTGCGAGGTTATTTTATTGAATGCGGAACCTAATGGAAGATTTGCACATAATCCAGAACCTTTACCAGAGAATTTAAATGAACTCTCTAGAGCGGTTACGGCTAATAATGCTCATCTTGGAATCGTAGTAGATCCAGATGTAGATCGTCTTGCTTTTGTTTGTGAAGATGGGGAAATGTTTGGAGAGGAATACACCTTAGTTGCTGTTGCGGATTATATTTTGCGACATAAGCCAGGAAGTACCGTTTCCAATTTATCTTCAACTCGTGCTTTACGAGATGTTACCGAAAAATTTGGTCAAGAATACGCTGCTTCAGCCGTAGGAGAGGTCAATGTGGTGACGAAAATGAAAGAAATTGGTGCAGTTATAGGTGGTGAGGGAAATGGAGGTATCATTTATCCTGAATTACACTACGGTCGAGATGCTTTGGTTGGCGTAGCGCTGTTCCTTTCTCATTTAGCAGCGTTTAATAAACCAACTTCCTTTTTAAGGAATTCATATCCAGATTATTGTATCTCTAAGAACAAAATTCAACTTACGCCTGATATTGATTTAGACTACTTGTTTAAAAAAATTAGTGAGCGTTACCAAAATCAACCTCAAAACACTATTGATGGTTTGAAGATTGAATTTGAGAAGGATTGGATTCACTTGCGTCGTTCGAATACCGAACCTATTATTCGGATCTATGCCGAAAGTACATCCGAGGTTATGTCTAATAACTTGACAAACAAGATTAAAGCAGATATTAGCGAATTGCTACGAAACTAATACGGAGAATTTATGATGTACGATATAAGATGTATGAAATTTTATATCGTACAAATTCGTTTAGGAGCTCATATCTCGCTCCTTGCACCTCTTAAATAACTCACCATGCGTGTTTACCTAGATAATGCGGCTACGACTCCCTTGGATAAAGAGGTGCTAGAAACGATGATGATTCAACTAAGGGATAACTATGGGAATCCTTCCTCTATTCATGCAGATGGTAGGCGCGCTAGGGCTGTCGTAGAGCAAGCACGAAAATCCGTCGCAAACTACTTCAATTCTTCTGTTGGTGAAATCTTTTTTACTTCTGGGGGCACGGAATCGAATAATATGGCCATAAAGGGGGCTATTAGAGATTTAGGAGTAAAGCGTATCATTACTAGTCCTATAGAGCATCACTGTGTGATACATACTGTCGAAGTGCTTGAAAAACGGAATGAAATTCAGTTGGATTATGTGAAAATAGACGAAAGGGGAAGAATTGATTTCGAGCATTTAGAAGATTTACTTAAAGCTTCAGCTGAAAAAACGCTGGTTTCCTTGATGCATGCGAATAATGAGGTCGGAAACCTCTTGGATCTTCCTAGAACCTCTGCTCTTTGTAAAGAGCATAATGCACTATTTCATTGTGATACCGTCCAATCCATTGGTAAATTCCCCCTTGACTTAGATGTCCTCAGCATAGACTTCCTTTCTGGTTCTGCTCATAAATTTCATGGGCCGAAAGGAACGGGCTTTATTTATATTAATAGTGATAACGCTATTAAGCCTTTATTAGACGGAGGTGCGCAGGAGCGTAATATGCGAGCAGGAACGGAAAATATAGCGGGAATAGCAGGACTAGCCAAAGCGCTTGAGTTGGCCAAGGAGAACATGACTGAACGCCGTGAACAAATTGAAAGCGTTCGAGCTTATTTGATTGATGAATTGACCAAAAACTTCAAGGATATTACGTTTAATGGTGACTATGATGGGGAATACCTCTACACCGTTTTAAGTATTTCTGTGCCAGCCAATTCTAAAACGGATTTGCTGGTATTGAGTTTGGATATTTCAGGAATCAGTGCTTCTGGAGGGAGTGCTTGCAGCTCAGGTGTGGAAAAAGGTTCTCATGTAATAGGAGTTCTTCAAAATGGTTCAGAGGATCTAAAAACGGTGCGTTTTTCCTTCTCTCATCACAACACCAAAGAGGAAATTGACTTTTTAATCGAAAAATTGAAAGGAATTTTGCCATTGAAAGGCTAGGAGGTTTATCTTTCTGTAACCCCTGAATTAATTCAGGGGCTACAGAAAGATAAACCCTTTTCAACAAATTCCCATAAACTTTCTACTCGCATATCTACTTTTAGCAATTTCCCCGCAGCATGTTCCTCTTCCTTAGTCGGTAGATACACGGTTTTCATACCTAATCGTTGTCCAAATTCCATATCTGAAATTGAATCTCCGACCATGATCGATTTTGTAAAATCTATTTGAGGGAAATCTGCTTTTGCTTGATGAGCCATACCGGGATTGGGTTTACGACACCAAGGATTCGAAGTCGCCAATTCCTTACAATAATATATCTCGTCAAATCGGCCTCCTGCTACGCTAACAGCTTGTTTCATAGCTTGATGTACGGATTGTAAATCTTCTTCAGTCATCACCCCTTTTGTTATTCCTTGTTGATTGGTAACGATGACTATGGTTGCAAAGTGCTGTGCTAGAATACTTAGAGCATCAAGAACTTTCGGTAAAAATACAAACTCTTCTACCTTCCGGACATAGCTGCCCGGTATCCGCTCATTAATCACTCCATCCCGATCAAGAAATAAAGTCCAACCGCTTAAATCATTCTTATCCATAGAATAAATATAAAAAATGTTAGGAGTTGTTAGGAGAGTTACTCCTAATTCCTAACTCGTAATTCATTTTGTATGCGTAACATTTACGTTTACATCATGCTCTATCTTCAAGAATTCGATTAGATCCAGCAATTCCTGTCGTTCTTCTGGTTCGCTGAGGTGAAATTCGAATTTATGATCACCGTCATTCATAGGGATGGTCATAAAATTTCCTCCTTTCAGCTTGACTTTTTCCTTAGAAATAGCTTTTTCAGGTTTTTTGCCAATACGTTTAGGCGTAGATTTAGGCAATTCTTTGAGTTCAAAACGCAGTTCTTTCAAATGGGATTCAGGAATTTCAAAACGTTGACGACCAGTCTTTAAGGAAAGTTTTTCTTCATCGAAATGTAGTGAACCTTTAGGGATGGTTTTCTTTCGGAATAGTTGGTAGAGAGCAGGAATCATTAACGCAGCTAAGGTGACAAAGAAGACCAAGTAAAAGGCTTCTGATGAGCGAAAAGCATTAAAAATTTCTATTAATTTTTCTAAGAATTCTATCCGATTGTTTTGAACGTATTGAACTACATTATAGAGTAATGCAGCGAGAGCGCCAAGACCCAAGAGCACTTGACTATAGTTCATCTTTCGAGTTTCAACAATCCAAGTATTAAATTCAAACTTCTTCATATTCTAATCGTTAGAGCTTTTTGTATGCGCATAATTATTCCCAAAAAATACGGTTTGTAGAGGAAAAGAGGAAAATAAATCGACTAAATTTTAGGAATGGAAGATAAATTTCTACGAACGGTCAACTTATAGATGAAATATGATGTCCGAACATTGTAGAATTTATAATTCTACTTGCGCCTTAGCATAATCACTAGGAATTCCAATATCTATAAAATAAGCGTCTTGTGGAAGTCCAAAGAATCTTTTTTCTTGACAAAAACGTTCTAAAACTGCTTTTTCAAAAGAAAAAATGTTGGGAAGAGACAAACTTTTAAGGAAATTTCGATTCGTTAAGTAGATTCCTCCATTGATAAAACCCTCTTTTTGAGGTTGTTTTTCAAGGAAGGACAAAATGCGTCCTTGTTTATTGATATTGACCGTTCCGTAACGTTCAACATTTAGCATTGGCTTGAGTGCTATGGCAAGATCTGTCTTGTTTAGTTTATAAAAATCTTGTAAAGACAAGAAATTGATAGCGAAAAGTGTATCCCCATTTAAGATGAAAAAATCATTCTCTTCTAGTAAGTCGCTTGCTTTTAAAATACCTCCTCCTGTTCCTAGAGGTTTGTCCTCTATTGAATAGCTAAGTTTTATCGTCTTGTATTGAGTACCAAAATGTTCTTGGATGACGTCATGTCGATAGCCAACACTAAGAATCACGTGCTCTATGCCTGCAAGAACTAAAGAATCTAGTACAAATTCCAAGAACGGACGCCTATTTATTGGAGCCATAGGTTTTGGAATATCTTTAACGACGGATTGTAAACGCGTGCCTAACCCTCCTGCTAGAAGAATCGCTTCTTTTACCATTCTATTTTTCGATAATTATTTTATATACAAAGCAATATGCTTAGCAATATATTTTCCTAGAATGTCGAATTCCAAATTGACTAAATCACCAACTTTTAGTTCTCCAAAGACAGTATTTTCGTAAGTATAAGGAATGATAGCCACAGAAAAAGTATCCTCAACAGGATTGCAAACCGTAAGGCTTGTTCCATTAATACATATAGAGCCTTTATCGACAAGCATATGATCTTTACTTGGTTTGTATCGAAAATGAAAGTACCAACTTCCATCAACTTCTTCTATTTTGATACATTCCCCAGTACCATCTACATGCCCTTGTACCCAATGCCCGTCTAAACGAGCGTTGACGGTCATACATCGTTCTAGATTGACGGAATCTCCTGTTTTTAAGGTTTTTAGGTTAGAGCGAACCATCGTCTCTTCTATAGCCGTGACAACATGTTTATCGGATTCCTGTTCGACTACCGTTAAGCAAACACCATTATGGGCGATGCTCTGATCGATTTTTAATTCCTTAGAAATAGGGGAGGAGATGGTATAATGATAATTGCTCCCTTCCTGCTTGATTTCCTTAACTTCTCCTAGGGCTTCAATAATTCCTGTAAACATGTTCGTTGATAATTTGTGTAAAAAATCGTCATAAGGGCAACTCCTAACTCTTAATTCGTCATTCCTAATTCCTAATGCTATTCGCCTCTTATGATATGAATATAGCCGTTTAGTATTTCTGGTCGTTTGACTTCACCATTTAAACGATCTTCATAGACTTCACAAGTATAATAATAAACACCCTCAGCAAGTTCCTTATTATTTAAATTTGTTCCATCCCAAAGAATATCAGGGTTTTGTGATTCGTGGACGAGTTGTCCCCAACGATTGAATATTTTTAAGTCAATACGTTCGATAAAACGATAAGGAAATGGTTTGTAGGCATCGTTTGCACCGTCTCCATTCGGTGTAAATACATTTGGAAGTGAGTATGTTGGACAATTATCAATACAAGTGATATTGCTAAATACACTTTCATTACCAACCGTATCTACAGCAGTTACCGCGTAGCAACCTGCAACGGTAGTTCCGATTTGATGAATGGCTGTTGTGTTTTCTGCTCCATCAACCGTTGTGATGAGTTGAAAATCATCGTTTTCGCTTGGTGCATAATAGACGTTGTAAGAGAATACATCCATAGTTTCAGGACAGGCATCATTTGGATTTGTCCATGTTAAGGTATTGGCGAATTCCTCTTCAGCCAAATCTTCACCTGCCGTTGGGCATTGATTATTCACCATAAGATTTGGAGGTGGACAAGGAGGTAGTGTATCAATAGGTACTCCACAAGCTCGTTGAGAGCGATTGAGTAAAGGATCTAAAACACTAGGAACATTCCAAGTACCGATACCTTCGATGAAATAGCAATATTCAGTACCATTTTCTAAACCACTATCGGTATATTGTTGAATTTGAACGGTATCAATGGCTCCAAAAATGGAGGTCGCATTATCGCGTTTCCATATCACATAGTCTGTGTTTGTCCAAGGAACAACTTCTTCCCAGCTTAAGTTGTTGCGTTGATCCGTAGAAGCAACAGTTAAGTAGATCGAAGATGCTTCGTTGGAAGTACCTAAGGAGTCATTGCCATTGACGAAAAAAGCAACTTTATAGGCATAGGGGCCATCTACAGTGTTTAAGCCTGTATCAACAAAATTGGTATCCACAGCGCCTTGAAAAGTAGGGCTAGTGGTGCTGTAAATCATGGAAGGATTGGTTTGAGTAAAGCCTTCCGAACGCCACAGCTCGTATTTGTAAGGGCCAGGATTTTCGAGCGTATCCAAATCATCTGCTGAAGCCGTAGACCATTGGACAAAAATCTCGCCATTGGTCACATCTGTAACGGTTACATCTACATTGGTAATGAGTGGAATATCACGACTTAGTTGGACACAAATTTCATCAGAAGTAATACTTTCTGAGAAGTTGAATGCAAAGCCTGCTGGATTTATTTCGGCAAAATGCCCTAGGATTCGATAACAATAGCAGCGCCCTCGTTCTACGGTAAAATCAGTAAAACAATAATCTCCACTAGGGAAAACGGTCAGATCCTCAGCGATTTGAGTGAATCCTCTACCGCTCAATCCTGTTTCGCAGGAATCGGGCTCGAAGGTATCTCCACACTCTTTTCGCCAAACGGAAAACCCTTGGAATCTATCACCTAGATCATCACAGTTATAGGGATTTTCCCAACAAACTTCTACTTGCCCACTACCAGGAGTGGCCACAGGATTTTGAGGAGGAGGTCCCACAACTTTAATTCTTATGGTTTTTTGGGTAGAAAGAACGGCAGAATCACCGCTTGCAGTTGTATAATTATCTTCGGCTTTAAAAACGATTTGATAAAATTGTTCACGGATATGTTCACACACCGTAGGCCATACAAACTGCCCTGTCAAAGGAGATGGTTGATAGCCTTGAGCTACAATGAATTGAGCAGGACTAATAGGATCTTGGTAGGGGCCACCTGTCGTGGATAGTCGTACGAGTTGACCAGAATCAGGATCCATAGCTATAACATCAAATAGGACGGTATCTCCAGCTACGACACAAATTTCTTCAATAGTTTCGATAGTTGGAGGACGGTTGTCTTCATTTAAAATCGTTATTTGCATGTCTCGAATAATACAGCTAATAACTTGGCCATCACGATATTCTGTAATGAGGAAAGCTACATTGTATTCACCTTCCATTTGCGGATTGAGCCAAGAAAATTCTCCTGTTATTGGATCGAGAAAAATTTGATTATCGGGGCCAGGTAGTATCTCATTGGGATATAGGTAGTTATTTACATCCGTAAAGGTATCTTTTCTCGGGACAATCAATTCAAAATGAAGACTGTCCCCTTCGGAATCGAAGGCATTGGGGTTATGTATAAAAGGTTGGCCTACATTTCCATTATCTATTGGCGCTTGGAGGAGAATCGGCGAGTTATTCGTTCCTTGAAATTGTGCATTTAGAATAACGAGCTTAGTTGATAAATGGAAGGCAATTTGATCGGATGCCCCCATGTTGATATTTAGAATGTCGATATTCCTATTGGGATCAGTCATGGAGATGATGTAAGTAAACTGACCGGGATAGGAATGGGTAGCAATGTATTGGTTGAACTTGATGTTGTTCGGCAGTTCTTCCCCTTGAGGAATTCCATTGATGCCTACTGGCCCATTAGATCGAGTGACCCATTCACAAGAACCATCCCCCCAACATAGTTGTAAACTATCTCTATCAGCAGGAACACTACTAGTTTTGGTGTATGTGGTGACGGTTACTTCGAACGTAAGATCGTCAAGTTGAGTATAAGTAATTTCTCCAGCGCGGTTGTGGGTGGCTTCTGCTTCAAAGAAGAGAAGAAAAAACAGCGCAGATAGCAAAAATATAATTCGTTTCATAAATACCTCCATTAGATGTGGAACAATGCAAAACTATGCAAATGGATTCCATAACGATTTAGATCGCTAAGATAAACATTTATAAGAGGAAGGATGCCATCAGAATTGTCTTTTAGCGATCTTTCTAATAAAAAACGAATAAAAACAAGGTTTAGTTGTGTAGAAAGCAAAAAAATAAAACAAGACGTCGATTTGTAGCATAGAAAAAGCCCAATAATTTTTAGTTATTAGGCTTTTTTCGATTCTCACAAAGAAGAATTATTTTGAAATAACAATTTTCTTCGTAGTAGTTGTTTCTTCAGAAGTGAAATTGAGGAAATAGACTCCATCAGCGTAGTTGGAAACATCAAAATGGAAAAGGTCATTTCCTATTTGATTAACTCTTTTTTCTTCCAAAACCCTTCCTGCAAGGTCAATAATGCGAATAGTAGCATTTTTGATAGCTTTTGGAGAATCAATGGCTAAGCTAATTTGAGTAGAAGCAGGATTTGGATATACGTTGAGAAGAGCGTTAGATACAATATCTTCCGTTGCTACATTAGTAACATCAATAATACTGATGTCATCAATCTGAAGGACATACTGATCGGCATCACTGTAGCACTTCCAACCTACAGAAAGTTCTAAATCAGCACTTGGGGCAAAATATAGAATGGCTTCCTCATAGTTGGGGTATGCATGGTCAATAATGCCGAGATCTTCTTCTGCAAAAATATCTGTTTCACTTTGGCTAGTAGCTAATCCAACTTTTAATTTTTCAGGGAAGTTGGCATCTGCATCTGCTGCATTGGCATACCAAAATCGGATTTCATATTGGTGGCCTTCCAAAAAGTTAATACAAGGAGAGAAAAACCAATCGTTTGCACCATTGCTTGCGATCCAAAGGTATCCCATAAATCGGTCTCCTGTTCTAGGGCCCCATTCGCCACTGCTACCAGCATTAAGTATTTGCCATGAGCGAGAATCTCCATTCACATTTACGATAGACCAAGGCGAAAAATCTTCAGAAGACTCAAATCCCATAGTCAATGGGGCGCTAGTTAAATCCTCACATTGACTTACTGGAGGCGTCCCGCATACCGTATTGGCGCTACTGAGTAGGCCAGAGCGAAAATTGGTTAAAGCACTACGCATAACATTAGCTTGCCCAACGGTGAAGGCGTTCATGCATCGGTCATCGACATAATCCATGTAATTCATAAACATATCAGTTGTGCCACAGCTTGTTTGAGGATGATCGGGGCAGTTATTGTAAGAAGCTTCAGAAACGGGGGTGTCTGAAATATCATCATCTGCTCCACAAGCACCATCCCCCCAAATATGATAAAGCCCTAAGTAGTGTCCTACTTCATGGGTTGCTGTTCTACCTTTATTGAATGGAAAAATAGCAGAACCTAAGTCGCCAGTATATTTATAACTTAGTACTACTCCGTCTTTGCTTGCAGAAACACTGTTGGGAAAGGTAGCATATCCAAGTACATTCCCTGTGATGTTGCAAATCCATATATTTAAATAGCTTGATGTATTCCAAGCGTCCTTACCTCCTGCTGCTGTACTTTTAATAGGATCTGCCCCATTGATGGTAGAGGGGGTTGAAAACCCAGTGATGGAGGTGGGAGTCCTAGTGATTCCTGTTGTAGGATTACCATTAGGATCGATAGAGGCCAAGCAAAATTCGATTTCAGAATCTGCTGCTATGCCAGAGAAATCAGATGGGGTATTCGAAGCGTCTGCATTAGTGCGTCTGAAATCTGCATTTAGTACATCTACTTGTGA
>JAHDHB010000158.1 GCA_020631545.1 Saprospiraceae bacterium
CAACATTCGCTACAAAATTAGCAGCTTTCACCTTTTTAATAAAAGTACTAAGTTTAAGTTGAACAACTTTATAGCCATATTCATTTAACCTTTTTTCTAAAGAATTAATTACCCGTTGTTTATCACAACCAATAGGAGTACACAATCCAAATACCACCTCTTCTGTATATGTTTTTTTTACCTTTTCAAGTGATGTTTTAGGTACCTCCTTTTTAATGGTTTCTAAAGATAATTTCTTTGCTGTACTCATTTCTTTGATTTTTTAACTTTTGAAAATCATCAATATCGTTGTTTTATTTATCTTTAGCAAGATTCTTTCTTTTTTTAAAACAAAAAATTTAGTGATATAAAATAAACAATAAAGAAGAAGTTAGGTTTCACGTATACTGTTTGTACATGTTTTTTAGGGTGCAGCAACTTCAAAAACCTATTATTCCACGTAAAATTTCGCTCCGTAGTATTTCCATCCATACCATCGACAATATTGAGATAGTCCGATTGATTTGGAAATGCTATGCTGTTCTTCTATCTGCGACATTAATCCTCTCAGGCTTATAAATTTTTCTCGGTTGCTTAGCAATCTTTTTGGTTTTTAGTGCAAACTCATATGCCGTAAGCGTAAATATACTTGGGTAGGCATAAATAAATACAAAGCAGGTCAAGTTCTTAAGGGTGAATATAAAGTGCAAAATTTTTGATTGAAACATTTTGCCCGTAAAGCCGTAATTATATCCATATAACATTGCAGGAATGGTGAAAATAAAAATTCTTAAGTGTTTTTTTGACCAGAGACAGAATATTAATTTAAGATCCCTTTTTCGAGTACATGTTATTTATCAATAATGAAGCTAGGGCTTCCCAAACAAGACAGTTAAACAATGAATTTTACTTTCAAAAAAAAACAATATACTGAGAGTGCTACACCGGAAGAAGTTGCAGCTCTGAAAGACCGTATTCTTATCTATGATTCAGAGATCATTTTTTATGATGAAGTACCGGTGATCAGCCCTTTTTCAGTGGAGGTTACGTTCTGCGAAACGAGGAGACTAATCGAAGAATTTGGATGTAAAGGTTTGATTATCAATTTAGTTAATTCATCGTTGCCGGATGCAGAATCTAGGCGAATCATACATCAAAATTTTGGAGATGTTTGTGATCTCATACAGCATGCAGCCTTTGTTTTTGACAAAAGCTTATTTTTTAATGCGGTTATTAAGTTTGTGATGTTCCAAACCAACTTGAACTCATATTCAGTTCATAGTACTAATGAAGAGGCAATTGAATATACAAAAAAGATACTCAATGAATAAAATTTCCTTAAATATCGGGTTTCTAGAAGAATTATTTGGACATGTTCTCTATATTTCAAGAGGAGAATGCTTGATCACAGATGATATAATAAATCAATATGCAGAAGAAGAAAGTAAGATGAATCTTCTTATTGGTTTAAAAATACTTCATGAAGATCTAGAACTGTATAAGAGTAATTTCCGATCTCAGGTAGAGGCAGAATATGAATTGAAAATGCTCAGAACTAAGAATCAAGAGTTAGAGCAATTTAATTATATGGCTTCTCATGACTTAAAAGAACCTTTAAGGACGATGAATTGCTATTCTAGTCTACTCCTAAAAAAATATGAGGGCTTGCTTGATGAATCAGGTATTAAGTATTTAACTTTTGTGAAAAATTCTTCTACTCGAATGCAAAAGTTAGTGGAATCTTTATTGAATCATTCCATCATTTCCAATGAAAGTACCTTTGAAAACGTCGATTGTAATGCTTTAATTGTAAGTATTTTAGATGATTTAAAATTGCTAACAGATGAAGCAAATGCAGAAGTGACAGTTGATAAGCTACCCATAATTTATGCTAGTAGTTTGTCGATGAATATCCTGTTTCACAACCTCATTAGTAATGCCATCAAATATAGAAGCAAAGACAGAACGTGTAAAGTGCGGATTACATGCACTGAAAACAACGATCAATATACAATATGTATAAAAGATAATGGGCTAGGCATAAAAGATGAGGATATGGAAAAAGTATTCGAACTCTTTGGTCGCTTACATTCCAAAAAAGAAATAGAAGGAACGGGTATCGGTCTTAGTACTTGCAAAAAAATTGTGGGTCTACATAAAGGTAAGATTTGGCTAGAGTCTGTTTTTGGGGAAGGAACGTCTATTTTCTTTTCTCTTCCAAATCTCGCTTTGCCAGAATCAAGCAGCGACGAAAGAGGGGCAAGTGCTGCTTCTTAATACATCATCCATATAGAAAGAAACCTCCTAAACAGCTAAAAAAAAGGTGTTTGTAAAATCGAACACCTACATTTCTATTCAATAAGTTAATTCCCGAAACTTAATCGTGTCATTCCCTATGAAAATGTACCCCTTTTTGCTTGATAGATCTAGGATTTTTAATGATTACTTCTTGAAAATGAAGCTATTAAATAGAAACGGCTTATTTCGTTTTTCCTAACAAAAATGGACATCCCGTAAACCTTAAACCTCTAGTCATCCTTTTATTCCTACTGTGCATAAAGTACTGGCAGAATGAAGATGCTGTTTTCAATCATTTAGAAGGTTTTTCCCTCACATCAATACATCGCCCTTACTGATCGGCTTCCTTACAGAAATGAGTGATCTTTTGCATTTTTTCAGTAAATTTTTTATATTTTCACCTTGATAGCGAGATAGTTGAATGCAATAGGCTTATTTCGTTTTTCCTTCCAGAACTATAGTTCTCCATCAAGCTTCTACCTCATGCCTACAAAAATCAGCCGTGCCCAAGCTCGACAGCTTATTCTCCAACAACAGGGACTACTTGAAGATTTACCTTTTGGACAAGGAAAAAAAGGACTGCTCGCTACCATCCAGCAACTCGGGTACATCCAGATAGATACGATTTCTGTAATTGAGCGTGCGCACCACCATACGCTTTGGTTGCGATTACCTGATTATCAAAAAGATGAATTGCTTGAGTTGCAAGAAAAGAATAAGTCGATTTTTGAATATTGGAGTCATGCAGCAGCCTATTTACCGATGGAAGACTTCCGTTTTTCTTTGCCTCGAAAACGGCAAATCAAGGAAAAGGACAATTACTGGTTCAAGCGAGAACCTAAGGTTATGCAGTTTGTAAAAGATAGGATTAAGGCTGAAGGGCCTTTGATGTCGAAGGATTTTAAACCTCCTAAGGATAGAAAAGGAGGGGCTTGGTGGGATTGGAAACCGACAAAACGGGCTCTGGAAAATTTATTTCATGAAGGCGAATTAATGGTTCTCGTACGACGCAATTTTCAAAAAGTATATGACTTGACGGAACGGGTTTTGCCGAAGGAAGTAAATACGAAAATGCCTACAAAGGAAGAATATGCTCGACACCTCATCTTTCAAACCGTTCAGGCTCAAGGTTTAGCCCAGCTAACCGAAATGACTTACTTACGTACAAATATGAAATCGGTTTTGGCCAAGGAACTAAAAACCTTAGTGGAAAATAAGCAACTCCTTGAATTCCACCTTGAAAACAGCGATAATGTTTATTATTCTACACCTTTAATTATCAAATCGTTAAATGATACTTCTTCAAGTAAATGTGTAAAGCTTCTAAATCCTTTTGATAACACAATTATTCAACGGCAACGAGTGAGGGATTTCTTTGGTTTTGATTATAAATTGGAATGTTATGTACCGGCGGCTAAGCGTGTATTTGGTTATTATTCTTTAGCCGTGTTATTTGGTGATGAGTTCGTGGCACACTTGGATCTTAAAGCTGATCGCAAAGAAAAAGCTTTGATAATCAAAAAATTAACATTTAAACTAAATTATAAGGCTAGTGATCAGTTTTGGCACGAATATCAGCTTAGCTTAAAGCGATTGGCTGTGTTTAATCAGTGTAAGGAAATAAAGGACATTAAAAATAAGATGTAAGATTTATGAAGTATGATGTTTGTTAACAAATCAGGGTAAACTCAAACCTCGATTCCTTGTATGATCTTAGGAAAAGTGTTTCAACATAATTACTTCTCGTTCAGTGAGAAAACGGTGCCAGCCTCGTTGAAGATCCTTTTTGGTAAGGCCTCCGTAATAAACGCGATCCAGCTTTTTCACTTCATAACCCAAATGTTCGAATATACGTCGAACGATGCGGTTCTTACCAATGTGAATTTCGATACCAACTTCTCTTTTATCTCTTCCTTGTAAGTGATTGACTTTATCCACCACGGCCTTTCCATCCTCCAAGGTAAGCCCTGCTCGAATAAGGTCTAAGTGTTTGTTTGTCACAGCTTTTTCTAAAGTAACATGATAGATTTTCTTGACGCCATGACTTGGGTGAGATAGTTTTTGAGCTAAATCTCCATCATTAGTCATCAACAAAAGTCCAGTAGTAGCCCGATCCAATCGCCCCACAGGATATATTCGCTCTTTGCAAACGCCTTGTACAATATCCATCACCGTCTTCCTTCCCCGCTCATCTTTTACAGTCGTTACATAGTTTTTAGGCTTATTCATTAGGACATAAACCATATTCGTTTCCGCTTCTATAACCTTGTCCTTGAACTTGATAACATCCTCAGGTTTAACTCGATAGCCCATTTCCTTAACAACCGTATCATTTACTTTTACGAAGCCTTGTTTAATGAACTCATCTGCTTTTCTTCTAGAACAAATCCCTGCTTTCGC
Organism: Saprospiraceae bacterium; assembly: GCA_020631545.1. Taxonomy (GTDB): domain Bacteria; phylum Bacteroidota; class Bacteroidia; order Chitinophagales; family Saprospiraceae; genus JAHDHB01. The sequence goes on from JAHDHB010000158.1 coordinate 4,678, forward strand.
GACAAACTTATTCAAGCGGTCGCCTTTAGGAGCTTCAGTTGGATTTTCCTTTTCAGCAGAAGTTGGTGTTTGCTCTTTTTTATTCTGTTCCTTGGACATACTTCAAATTTATAGTGAATGCTTGGAGTCTGGGACGAAAAAGGCTCTTTTTTAGAATGGTGCTATCTTCTGTCCATCAGAAAACGCTGCTCAATAACCTATCGCTGTTGACGTCATGCATTAGTTAGGGGCAAAAGTACTTCTTTTTTGGTAAATGAATAAATTTCTTTAAGAATTAAATCAATATTATATCAACCTGATAATCAAGGCTTAAAATAAAAATGGCGCATAAATTTATGCGCCAAAATTGTTAAGGAGTTGTCCCTAAAACTTAATATAAAATACTGAAAATGAGATTTTTATAATTTAAGAATCCGTAGCTTTGCTTCCTTCTGTTGCTGCTGTAGGTGTATTTTCTTCAAGGTCAGCAGCTTCACCAATTTCGCTGTCAGGAGCTTTAAAATCCTTAAGTTTAGGCAGTTCTTTGACGGAGTTAATACCGAAGTAATCCATGAATTTTTTACTTGTTCCATAAATCAAAGGACGGCCAGGGGCATCACTTCTTCCCTCAATGTCAATTAACTCTTTTTCAAGGAGCTTTTGGATAGAGTAATCACAACTTACGCCTCTAATTTTCTCAATGTCTGCTTTCGTTGCTGGTTGTTTGTAAGCAATGATGGATAATGTCTCCATAGCAGCCCTAGAAAGCTGTTTTTTGGTCTTCTGCTTAAGGAAGGTACCAATGGTGCTGTGATAGGCTCCTTTTGTCAAAAACTGATACCCTCCAGAGATTTCTAACATCTCAAAAGGAAAAGAATCTGAACTATATTTGGCTTTTATTTCCAAAATACTGTCATCCAAATCTTTAGACTTAAGCTTAGTTTCGAATGTTTCTTCTAAACAAGTCTTAATTTCTGACCTTGAAACGGGTTGCCCAGCTACAAAGATCAAAGATTCAATATGTTGTGCTAAATAATTCACTATTAAGTCATTTAAATACTCTTCTTCAATTGATACTTAAAGATACAAAGAAGTAGAGATCGGCGCAAATTATTGCTTGCTTTTTTATCCACATTTCATTCTTTTTTGTTAGTTTAGATCGTGAAAATTCATGTTTTAAAGCAAATTTTATTCACAACTATGTGGAAAACTCTGTGGATAACTATTCAAAAAACGAAAACACTCAGGATTATTCTACAAAATTCTTTGTGTTCAAAATGCCAAAACCATGTATCTCTTTCAAGTTCAGTAAATTAACTACAACTATTACCTCAATTATTCAATTCTATGAAAAAGCTATTAACGAACAATAATTTGGACTGGTCTGCAACGGTTGCAAATTCCTCTATGAACAGAAAACGTGGCGCTTTGGGCGTAAATAGTTATGAAAAAGCTATCGACCTAAATATACTCGAATACTTAGAGCAAAGATTGAAGCAAAATAAACAAATAGCTTGGTTAGATGTTTGTTGTGGAGAGGGAAATGCACTGATAGAAGTCGCCCAGACATTGAATAAAAAATATAACCAGCACAACGTTCGCCTAGATGGCGTTGACTTGGTGGCTTATTATCAAGAAATTCCTCCTTCTCTAAAAAACGTACAGTTTCATACGCTTCCTATACGAAACTGGAGTGCTCCAGTTGCTTATGACTTGATTACTTGCATTCATGGCTTACATTATGTCGGTGACAAATTGCTCATTATCGAAAAGCTGTTGGCTAGCTTGAAAAAGGAAGGTCTTTTCATTGCTAACTTAGATTTAAATAGTATCGTCAATAAAAATGCTAAAGGGTTAAAAAACAAAATCTTAAACTTATGGAAACAAAGAGAAATAAATTATTTTCCTAGGAAGAAGCTTATCAAACAAAGCGGTAGGAAAATCATTAAACACCCTTATACTTATCTAGGCGCTGATGATAAAGCCGGCCCCAATTATACGGGTCAACCAGCGGTAAAATCTTATTATGAAGAATAAAGCTTAGAGATTTTAAGCTCGTTCCATTTCCTGTTAAAATAAAAGGCATACATTTGTTGGTAAATTCGCGTAAATGCCTAAGTCTTCCAAAATAGCATACCTTCCCTACCCTTTTATAATCGCGCATTTGGTGGTTTGTTTTGCCTTGCTTCCTAGGTTCCAATATTTCATCGAAGCCGATTTCACGAGTTATGCGACCATTGCTAGAAAATATGCTGCATTTGATTTTTTCAATGCCGTTAATGCCTATTGGTCACCCTTAATCTCTTGGTTGATGACACCGTTTTTAATGGTTGATGTTTCAGCGATTTATGCCTTTCGATGGATAGTCATTTTATTTGGTGCTGGTGTGATTTGGCAAATTTATAAATTGATGGAAAATCAAGCCGTTCATCCTATTTTAAAGGCAGGAGGATTGGCTGCTACGGCTAGTTATACCGTTTATTTTTCTCTGTACTATTCTATGCCCGATATTTTGCCGGTTTTCTTCCTTTTACTCTATTTTCGATTACATTCTACCCTATTCCTTAGTAAACAGAAAGCCGTTTTTGTTGGACTAATCGGTGCAATTGCCTATTTTTCAAAGGCTTACTGTTTTCCTTTTATTTTGCTTCATTTTTTTACGGTTTTGCTCTTTCTAGGTTGGACAGATCGAGAAAAGCTAGTACAAAATGGAAAGAAAGCCGCTTGGTTCTTAGGTTCTTTTCTAGTATTTTCTTCTTTCTGGATTGTTCCTATCAGCCTGAAATCCAATGTGGTAACGATAGGAAGTAGTGGAGCCTTCAATTACATGCTCAAAATGCGTAATCCATCTAGCGATAAATTAACCTTCCCAATGGATTATGGTTTGATAGCTCCCCCAAATGCTTCAGCGACAAGTATTTGGGAAAATCCTCCTTCTGATCTTGGTGCTTGGAACGAGCAAGACTATTTTAGAGGAAATTCCTTTTTTGTACAAGCAAAAATATTTCTAAAAAATGTATTTGGTTTAGGAAAGACGCTCAATTATTATAATCCATTCTTTTATGTTCTGCTCCTTTTTAGCATAATTTATTGTCTTAGTCTATTGATTTCTAAGAAGAACAAAGCCATGAAGGACAATATCTTTCAAGTTTCTCTTTTTGCCTGTTTATATCCTAGTGGTTACTTAATGGTCTTTTTTACAGAGCGTTATCTTTGGTTACTCTTCGTGTTACTTGTAGTTCTCCTTGTTTTAGCCTCCAATCTGATTTACAAAAGGCTAGACTTACATTCGTGGCAATTGATTTTTATCGCCCTGGGTATTTTTGCCGTAAGTGCTTTTGCTCCTCTAGATCGTTTGCGCAACTTGGCTGATAGACCTGCGAAGAAAGCAGAAATCCTTTTTGAAGATGCTCGGATCATTCAAACAGTAATTCCTCCTAGCGCCAAAATAGCTGTAAATCGTGGTTGGATGTCGGGGAATACCATTGCTTTCTTGAATGATTACCAATTTTATGGCGAGAGTTCTCCTTATCGTTCAGAAAAACATTTTCAAAGTGACCTTCAACGGTTTGATATTGAATACCTTATCTTATCGAATTTTGAAAAAAGCAGTATGGTAGAGGGATGCCCTGAGATTTTAGGCGATAAAATACCCGGAACTAAGATTTTCTGGTTGAAAGATTTTTAAAAAATCATACTTCTATGTCCTTTGGTTAGGAGTCATGAGTTGCCGTTACGGCGTTTTTGAAACACATAAGACACATAAGGAATATAAGTTTTAACGAAATGAAAATGGCGAGAAAGGGCTTATAAGGACGAAAACACGACTAAGTTCCTTAACGGCATGGAATTATACTTCATAAATCTTACCTAGTGCCTAAGAAAATTACACCAAAAGAGCTAAGCATTCTTCTTCTAAAGCTCTCATTTTCAGCTTTTCCTCAGGTGTTTTGTCGCCAAATCCAAGTAAATGCAATACGCCATGAATCATGACACGATGCAATTCCTCCTCAAAAGTATTTCCTAACTCATTTGCATTTTCTGCCACACGTTCCACGCTAATAAAAATATCACTTTCTATGGTCTCTTCGTCGTAGTCAAAAGTAATGATATCTGTATAGGTGTCGTGATCAAGGTATTCCAAGTTAATTTTAAGAAGATATTCATCATTACAGAAGATGTAATTGATAAACGAAAGGTTTCCACCATGATTCTTAATAACTTTTAGAATCCATTGGCTAATCTCTTCTTCCCGTGCTAGCTGAAAATCTAGATTTTCAGCAAAAAAACTGAGTTGCCCTTCTTCCATAAATAGTACACTTAATTTATTCTAAAATGATTTTTGATAAATCATTGCAAAGATAATCCAATTTTTAAGGAAGTTTACTCCTGAATTTTGGCTGAAAAAGAAAAAACTTTTAAGGTAATGAAAACCACCTTTTACATGCAAGAATTTGATGGTCAGGTTGTTTTCTTGATGCGTCATAGTCTTTATGTATTTTTATGAAAAAATGAATATCCATTTTATTTTAATGTCAAAGGAAAAGGTTATTTTAAAGGACAAGAGTTTAGATTTATGGATGAACTCTACAGCGTAATGCTGCCCCTTGCAAAATTCAAACACTAAAAGATGGAGTCACTCCGAACTTGCAAGTATAATAACCTTACTTAGAGATAGATAGTATCACTATTACAAACACTTTGGAAGTCACTACACATTGTTTTTCAATGCAAAAATAAATTCATATACCAATAAACAAACACATAAAACCGAAAAACAGATGAGTAGTTTTGAGAAAAAGACATTGTTCCCAAATGGAATTGCTTGGAAAAGTGCCGATCTTAAAGAAAATGAAAGCCGCTGGAGTATTCCTGTAAAAAAGAAAATTATCACTGAATTCAAAACAAAGACAGCGCGATACATCCTAGAGAATGAAAGTTTGAATGCCTATAAAAAAGGCGATCTTTTTTTCAACGGACTCACGAGTCTAGCGGCTCAAGTAAAATGGGAATTGATTCGAGGAGTCGGTTTTGTTTACCTTTCTGGCCTTGGTAAATTTGGTCTTACAGAAGAAGAACTCCGTTTATTCTACTTGGTTTTTGGTCTTGAAATGGGAAAACTAAGTACACGTTATGGTCGATTGTATGATGTTTATGATCGTGGTTTTAAACAAGCTATATCAACGAAAACAGAAACAAATTTTCACACGGCAAGTACTTCCGTTGATAGTTTTCCTGATCTGGTTGGTTTGCTTTGTATCCGACCTGCCCAAAAAGGTGGAGAAAATATACTGGTGAGTGCTTTGGCCGTACATGAAAAAATGCGGGAGGAACGTCCAGATTTGCTAGTAGCCTTGTACCAATACTTTGTTAGAGATGTGAACACACCAGATGATGATAAATCGCTAGAAAAATTAATGCGCAATCGTTTTCCTGTTTTTTCACAAGGAAAATACATTGAGGGATTAACGTTTCGATATATGCGGTATAGAATAGAGACTGGAGCTGTCAAATCTCGTCAGCCTCTCACTAAAACCGTAGTGGCGGCACTCGATTACTTGGATAAAACGATGAATGAAAATGAAATGATGTTTAATCTCCTACTAGACAAAGGAGATGTTATGTATCTAAACAACCATACCATCGCTCATAATCGGAAATCATACAAGGATTTTAAGAAGCGAAGGAAAAAACGATTACACGTTCGATCTTGGATCCATGTGGACTAATACGCTCAGCAAAAGGATAAAAGGTCCTATTTTGAATAATTTTTTCACTTTTTTTTAAAAAAATTATGAATTTCATTCAAAAAGCTATATAATTGCATGTGAGTCGTACTCATTAAAGATATTTAGGGCTGAAAAAGCCCATGCCTAACCCGATCTAGGTTCCAGGGTGTCAAGTTTTTGGCACCCGTTTTTTTTTGGTACTATGTAGTAAACATTCCCTACTATACCCAAGAAATTGACTCAGAGAGATGCCCTAACCCGTGGATTCTCTGAGCACAAAATCTTGGCAGTGTTTTTATGACTAGTGGTTCAACTCATAAGTAGTTGATAGTATAGGCGCGGTGATTTTTTTGTTAGCCAAGGCGCGAAGAGGGAAAGTAGCGGTAGCTACCTGACCGATGAGCAACGCAGGATAACGGAAAAATAACAAGCATAGGCTGTCAAGAACTTATGAGTTGAACCACTAGAGGAGTCCTTGATACAAAAAAGAATGCATTCCAACTGATGTTCCTCCGTATGCTATAATAGCTACACCAAATTTAAGAACAACATCCAATTTTGTGGGCTCGACCAAGGACTTCCAACTAGTACGACACCTCCGTTCTACCTAACCCAAAAAACCTCAGAAGAGTGGTGCCTTTGTGGCAATGGTTTTCATTTAGAACCAAGAAATTGGCTCAGAGAAGCGCCCTAACCCATGGTTTCTCCGAGCACAAAATCTTGGTGGCAGTTTTAGCATCTTTTGCACATAGATTTTACATTGGGGTGGCTACCCTTGTTCCTGCCCCGATAATAAAATTCTACGGTTTAATCTGAATAAAAGCCGTTAGTACTACAGTAAATAACTAGTCTCCAAAGTTTTTCCTTTATATTATCCAAGAACTATGGTTCCTTGCTATTTAATTGCAAGATAGAGCGATATTTAGACTCTATTTTTAACGTATTTTATAACTTTTTTGAGGATGTTCTTATAGCGGACTTAACCTATACCATAATTTTATTGGACTCAAAGCTCTAATAAACAAAGAATTACATATTTAACCTCGAAACGATGGTATTTTTAATTTTAAAAGACAGGCGTAAAAAAAGTGTTTTTTGGTGCTTTTTTTTCAAAAAAACCCTATTTTTGAGTAATATTTTATTTAATATGTTTTATATTAATTGAATTTACTTATGAAAACGTACCTCCTTTCTCTCCTATTGTTTTTCTTCTTTTTTATAAATAGTGCTTCGAGTTTT
>JAHDHB010000159.1:0-5642 GCA_020631545.1 Saprospiraceae bacterium
GGAAAGGCTTTTCACTTGCTTCTAATTTTTTGGATTTTGGTTCTTAGGCTGTGCTTATCGACAGGGGGCATGTTTGTGCTGGGACTCAGGATTTGTGCATTATTCCTAGAGTTTTAAGGCCAAAACTCGTGCTTCTGAGTATGCGCCAAACTAATGCGCTTCTAACCAATTATTTCCGACATCCATTCCGACGACTAAGGGAACTCGTAGATCTGGTAGTGCAGTACGCATGATTTCTTCGATAAGTGGCCTTACCGTGTCTAATTCTGATTTGGGTACATCGAAAACCAATTCATCATGCACTTGGAGAATCATTTTAGTTGCAAAACCACCTTCTTTCAAAGCCTTTTGTACCTTAATCATCGCTACCTTGATGAGATCGGCGGAAGTACCTTGGATGGGCGTGTTGATGGCTACACGTTCTGCATTACTACGAATAAAACCATTGCCCGAATTGATATCGCGCAGTACGCGCCTTCTTCCTAACAGTGTCGTCACGTATCCGTTTTCACGCGCCTTAGCCACCGTTTCCTCCATATAGTTTTTGAGGCCACTGTATTGCTTAAAATATTGGTCAATCAACTCTTTCGCTTCCTTGCGCTTGATGTCGAGCTGCTTGGAAAGATTGGTCGAACCCGCACCATAGATAATAGAGAAATTGACGGTTTTTGCATTTCGTCGTTGGTCTTTTGTCACCTCCTCATAAGGAACATCATAGACACGGGCAGCCGTGGCACGGTGAATATCCTGTCCGTTTTGAAAGGCTTCCAACATCGCTTCGTCTCCACTGATTTCAGCAATGATGCGCAACTCAATTTGGGAGTAATCCGCTGCAAGGAGCACATGATGTTCATCCCTAGGAATAAAAGCCTTCCTAACTTGCCGCCCTGCTTCCGTACGAATCGGAATATTCTGCAAGTTCGGATTGTTCGAGCTTAACCGTCCTGTTGCTGCAAGAGCTTGATTAAAAGAACTGTGTATTCGTCCTGTTTTAGGATTTATCTGCCTTGGTAAAGCATCGACATAAGTAGATTTTAGCTTCGCCAAGCCTCTGTAATGCAAAATTTGAGCAACAAAAGGATGATTTTCTGCCAATTCAGTCAATTTGCCTTCATCGGTAGAATACTGCCCTGATTTGGTTTTACGCCAGCGATAAGGGATTTTCATTTTATCGAAAAGCACTTGCCCTACCTGTTTGGGCGAAGCGATGTTGAAAGGAGTACCAGCCTCCTCGTATATCTTTTTTTCTGTCGTTTCTATCTCTTTGGCAAGTTCTCTTCCATATTCTTCAAGAAAAGGACCATTTAGGTTAATGCCCTCATACTCAATATCCACCAAGACCCGAATAAGCGGCTCTTCCAAAGTTTTGTACAAGTCTACCAAGCTTGCTTCCTTCATAGCCTCCTCCATAGGCGCCTTGAGTTGTAAGGTAATATCCGCATCTTCTCCCGCGTATTCTTTCACCTTATCCAAGGGCGCATCACGCATAGAAAGTTGATATTTCCCCTTTTTGCCAATCAACGTTTCAATCGGTACACAACCATAATTCAAGTATGTTTCCGCTAAATAATCTAATTTATGGCGTAAATCCGGCTCAACTAAATAGTGGGAAACCATCGTATCAAACAATTCGCCCTTGACTTCCACCCCATACCAACGCATCATAATGATGTCGTATTTCAAGTTTTGTCCTATTTTTTCAATGCTTTCATCTTCAAAGACTTCTCTGAATTCCCCTGCAATGGCTTTAGCCTCTTCAAGTTCGTTTGGAATCGGTACATACCATGCTTCAAAAGGCTTTACTGCAAAGGCGATACCGACCAATTCTGCTTCGTTGGCATCTACGCCTGTTGTTTCCGTATCAAAGCAAATTGATTTATGCTTTTTCAATTCAGCCAACAATTCCGCTCTTTTTTCGGGCGTGTCGGCTAAGTGATAAGTGTGTGGCGTATTATCGATGTTTTTATCTGCAACGAAAGAACCGCTTGCTTTAGGCGCAGAACGCTTAGCCTTGGTGCCATTGCTGCTCACTTTACGCCCAAAAAGATCCGTTTGTTGCTGTGTATCTTCTACTCCTAGTATGGTTTTGGCAAGATTCCGAAATTCTAGCTCCTTGAAAAGAGGCGTCAAGACTTCCTTGTTGATAGGAACAATTTTATATTCTTCTGCATCAAACTGAATGGGCACATCTAGTGCAATGGTTGCTAATTTCTTAGAGAGTAGTGCTTGATCCCTATGCGTTTCTACCGTTACCTTTTGCTTACCTTTTAACTTATCCGTGTTTTCAAGGATATTTTCGATAGAACCAAAGCTCGCCAGCAGTTTTTGAGCGGTTTTGGGGCCGATGCCCGGCACACCCGGAATATTATCAACACTATCTCCTTGAAGGCCTAAGATATCGATGACTTGCTCTACATGATCTATATTCCATTTTTTACAAACCGCTTTTCCATCCAATTGCTCGGGCGGATTGCCGAATTTGGCAGGCTTGTAAAGGATGATATTGTCCGAAGTCAATTGAGCATAATCCTTATCGGGCGTCATCATAAAGACCTTAAAGCCTTCTTTTTCTGCTTGTTTCGAAAGGGTACCAATAACGTCATCAGCTTCAAAACCTTCTGAAGTTACGATGGGAATGTTGAACCCTTCAATGATTTGGCGAATGATGGGCAGTGCTATGGAAATATCTTCGGGTTGCTTTTCGCGATTGGCCTTATACTCTTCAAACATTTCGTGCCGAAAGGTAGGGCCTGATAAATCAAAAGCTACCGCAATGTGTGTCGGCTGTTGCTTACTAAGAATCTCCCAAAGTACTCGAACAAAACCACTTATAGCGGAAACATTGACGCCCTTGGAATTCATTAAAGGACGATTGATAAAAGCGAAATGTGCCCGATAAACGAGGGCATGCCCATCTAGTAGAAAAAGTTTCTTCTCTGTTGCCATGTATCTTTTGATTGAAAAAGTAAAATGTACTACGAACAAGCAAATCACGCCATCAGGCTCCACTCACAATGCCTAACCAAAGACATTCTGAGAGACAACTCCTACTTCGTAATTCCTAATTCAAAAATACTAGCGCTTGGGTGTGGCTGGGTTGAGCCTGCAAGATACACCATTTTAGTTTGATGCCCAAGGATTTGACGTATATCATGGAGAAGTATCCTGTAATGAAGCTTCTGTTATCCTATTGGGGATAAACTTCTAGGCCTTTTGTACAAAAAATGTACTGTAGAAATACGATTTTAAGGACTTTTGAATGCAATAAAAATCTCCTTGGGCTTACCTTCTTAACTTAACAGCTTTTGCTTTAAACTTGTCCCTAGTTTTTAACAAGAACGAAATCTAATAGACTTAAAAAAGAGAGTTGACTCAACTTATGCTTGTACAGTTCGCGCTGTGAGAGCCTATGTGAAAAGGTCGTAAGACCTTCTATATCTTCTATGTGCTCTTTTACGCTAATGTCGTCAAAAACTATGTCTCTACTGTGTGCTATGTGGTTAAAAAACAACGCAATGAGGTATCGCCATAATGATAATTCCTACGGCTTCGCCGTCCTGTATTACATTTTTCTAGAACCGACCGGCTCTGGAGGGATGGGGGGAGTCTGCGCAATGAGGGATTTTTAAAACCAAAACATCCAAATTATATTTCATAAAAAAAATAAGGTGCATAGCATTGTCCTTGTAATCAGCAAAATTTTACGATTACAGGAACGGTACTATGCACCTTACACCTTGATTTTCCTAACGTAGCGAAGCCACTACTGTATTCCACGATAACATCGGAATTACCGCTATAACAATTTGATTTTCAAAGAAAAACCAACAAACGAATGACGGACAATCCTCCTAGTTCTACTGAGAAATACTAGTTTTTCGGTACCCTAGATGAAATTCCGTTGTTATTATTCCAAATAATTTTGTCATTACCATTCACATCTCCATTCAAATTGAGGTCAGTAGGAAGATACTGGTCAAAATTACCATTTTGTTGACTCCATAAGATTTTATCTGCCCCTGTGATATCATAGCTAAAAACGTCGTTTTCTTGGGCACAGTCCCCTGCAAACATGGCAAAAACGCCGGGCCGAACTTCCTTTTGACCAAAGCCCGTAGGGTTAGGAAGATCACGGTAAGAATCTTGCGTGGTAAAGTCATAAATCACCTTTCCATTGCTTATATTCAGTGGATATTGCGACATAATACCTAGGTGGTTTCGATGTTCAACGAGAATATAAAAAGGATCTTTTAAGGAACGATTGACGTAACACTCTCCGACAAAAACTACGGTCCCGTCTTCAAGCAATAAAGCTGCTGCATTGGCAAACTCTGTTGGTTTTCCGATATCCCAGCGGAAAGAAACGTACACCCAATCGATGACCTCTTTATTATCATTATCCCGTACAACATTTTCATAATCTAAATCGGTCCAACCATCACCTTCATTACCTAAGTAGGCCCAAGGATATTCGGCGTAAGGATGTCCAGCAGGAGTAGGACTTACAAGGGGGTTCGTCGGTGTTTGCCCAGGTAAAACACTACGATCTATGGATAGATTGGCACGCATGACCGTATCATAAGAACTCGTCGAGCCATATTCAAATAAAGATCCTTCTAAGAATACTCTTAATTCTATACTAACGCAAGGGTCAGGATAAACGGTTAGGTAAACAGTAGCTGTGGCGCATAAGCTTCCATCACAAACTTCATAAACGAATTGATCAGGGCCAATGTATTCTGGATCTGGCGTATAGGTATAACTTCCATCTGCCTGAAAATCAACAGTACCATGAGTAGTATTGCTGACAATAGTAGGCGTAATAACAAGGGCATCACCATCAGGATCCAAATCATTTGGTAAAACCGTACCAGATACAGGCTCGTTTATAATCGTCGATGCGGCATCATCAATACCTAAAGGCGGATTATTGACAATTGTTTCTTCAACCTCTTCTATATAAATGGTTACCGTTGCAGTATCGCAATGCGTAGGAACTTCGATTTCACAAATTTGGTAGGTAAAATAGTCTTCGCCCAAAAAGCCTGGATTAGGCGTATAGATGTAGTCTCCATTTCCAGTAGGATCACTAACCGTTCCATTGGTTGGGGTAGAAAGCAGCGTAGTATTCATCAGGAAAGGATCATCATCCACGTCATAATCATTGATCATGGTATTGCCTGAAACAGCTACATTTTGATGAGTATAGATAACATCATGATTGGCAACAGGAGGAATATTTTCCAAGTAGGGTTCTACGACCTCAATAAAGACCACCGCTGTATCACAAAGCAATTCTGTTGTATTTTTTTCACAAATTTCATACAAAAAGCTATCAATACCCGCGAACTCCGCATTTGGGCTGTATTCGTAATTTCCATCAATATCTGTAGTAATCAAAGTCCCATTACTAGGCGACGTTAAAAAAGTAACCACCAAGGCATCACCTTCCAAATCTCCATCATTGGTCAAAACATTACCATCGACATTGACATTTGCTAAGGTATTATTGATGTCATCAATGGCTAAAGGAGGCGTATTGCAAGGACTAACAGCAACCAAAACGGTATCATTTCTAGAACAACCAAATCTAGAAGCTGTCAGGATGTATTGAGTAGTTGAGGTTGGGGTAGCCGTTGTCG
>JAHDHB010000159.1:5675-11624 GCA_020631545.1 Saprospiraceae bacterium
ATGCTGTTCGGATTTGAAAGCCCTGTAGTAGGGTTCCATTGATAAGTAGCAAATGGATTGTTGGAAGTACTACCTATCGTCACACCTGGTTCGCCAACACAAAATGATTGATCAGCACCAGCATCGACAAAGACCGTAGGCAAAACTTCCACCAGGATATCATCAGTACGAGTACACCCCAATCTAGTAGTTGAAACCGTATAAAGCGTAGCCGCAGAAGGACTAGCCATCGGGTTGGGAGAGGTCGGATCGTCTAAGCCCGTCGTTGGACTCCAAGAGAACGTAGCCCCTGGAGGACCAGTAGGATTTACAGCATCCCCACCAAGCTGTACAGAATCTCCTGGGCAGATAAAAGTATCCCCACCTGCATAGGTATAAGGATTTGAGACCACATCAACATTAACAGTAACGGTGGCCGTACTTGTACAATTTCCATAAGTAACATATACGGTATAAACAGTAGTATCTAAAGGAGAAGCCTGAGGATTGCTAACCGTCGGATCATCCAAACCTGCGCTAGGAGCCCAAAAGTACGTAGCATTAGGTGGGCCAGAGGGTTTGCCCCCTATTTCGACTACTTCTGTTTGGCAAATGGAAGCATCATCCCCTGCGTCAGCGAACAGCGCCTCATTCACTAATACATCTTGGGTCACACTAGAAGAACAGTTATTTTTTGTGACCGTAAGCGTAATCGTGGTGACTCCAACAGTAGAGAACATCACCGAAGGAGAAAGATCCGTTGAAGTCATGGGGCTTCCTGTAGGCCCAAAGTCCCAAAAATAAGTAGCCCCTACCCCTGCATTGACGGGTTGTATAAGAAAACCTTCATTTGCACAAGTAGAATCATCAGCTATAATGCCTGCTACTGGATACGTACAGGGTAAAACATTGATACTTACTAAAGCGGTATCACAATAAACAGGTAGCCCATCATCACAGAGCGCATATTCAAAAGTGTCCGTACCATTAAAACCCGTATTGGGCGTATAGGAGATATCTCCTGTAAGCGGATCAATGCTCACCGTTCCATTTGGAGGAGGCATAAGCACCTGCAAAGTCGATGTATCTATCGTTCCATCACTATCACTATCATTGTCCAAAACAATAATCGTTAAGGGGGTATTCTCATTTCCTGTTTCGTTATCATCTGTAGCAATGGGTGGTAAATTATTAATTTCTCGCCAGTCTAACTCTGGAGAACCACCGCCAGCATCAGAAAAGGAAAAGGGCGTTAGCCCTGTATTCGTCGGGTCAGTACTTAAAGTATCGTTATCAAAACCATCTAACAGACCATCCCCATCCGTATCATTTGGGCAAGGAATCGTATCTAAATTCCAAAAAACAGTATTGATATTACTAGAAAAAGAGAACAAATTAGTACTAACTTCGCATTTGTCAAATATCGAAAGTTCATTATCGTCCGAATCAAATGACAATTCGGAACCGGCATAAGCACTTTGATAATTAGCAAAATAAAGAAGTCCAATAAAAAGCATTGCCAAATAGCGAAAAGCCTTTGTTACTACTTTCCATCGATTTTCCTGAATGGTGTGATAACGCATTATTAAAAAGATTTTGGATAGGAAATCAAACACTAGTAAATAAACTTTTAGCAACCTTAACTTTCAGCCCTAAAAGTCTGCTCATTGTTTCATTAAAACAAATTAACTCGAATTCATTTTAACAACCATGGGTATTGTCAAGTATTGTTTATAAAATACTCCTTTAGTCTAAACTATAGCTTAGGAATCCTAAGCAGTTACAACCCCTCATAAGGATTAGACTATCAATAAATTAAGTCTACTTCATTAGAGTCAAATTCAAGGGCTTTTATCCCCTTAATGCCTAGTTTAGAGTAATTTATTCTCTAGAGGCTTCTTACCTTACTTTCAATAGCTAAGAAAAAGTATAATCGACTACAATAAATTTCAAAAAAGCAAACATCCCCTTAAACTTGTAGGTTCAACTCCTCTTTTAGTCAATACAACTAAAGGAGGAGGAAATTCAAGCTAAAAGGACAACAGTTTAAACGCTCTTCCATTACACCATTAATAATCAAAAGATTAAAAAAATGTTTTGAAAGAACACTTATCTATTACAGATGGTTTTCAAGGTTTTACTCTTTTATCTACTTTAATACGACGAATTGTAAAAAAAGTTTCAACTTATGGTTGTCTCTTACCTGAAATATGTAGTATTTTAAGCCCAAGGATATTTGATATATCGATCATTATAGTCGTAGTTTCTTATATAATATTTTTCAAGTGTAATAAAGCATCGTAAGTTAGTCTTTTAAACCCTTTACACAAAAAACATTGATTTAATTACCATTTAACTCATCCTCCTTGGTCACTACGAGCTGTAAGCATATTTGCGATTGGCTTTTTTAAAGGGAGTTAAGGCATTATCGCTATTTCTTTTTAAACATTAGTACTTATTCTCCTTTTACTTCCCTATTTTTGCAAATTAAATCGGGTTTAACAAGCACAAAATGAGGGAAAAACAAGACGGAATCTCTACAGAGCAAGAATTTATTGAAGTCATAGGGGCAAAAGCACACAATTTAAAGGGTGTTGACCTCCGTATTCCCCGCAATCGTTTGGTTGTCATAACAGGAATAAGCGGTAGTGGAAAATCTTCCTTAGCTTTTGATACCATCTATGCTGAAGGGCAAAGGCGATATATGGAAACCTTTTCCGCTTATGCTCGCCAGTTTATTGGTGAAATGGAACGGCCTGACGTCGAAAAGATTACAGGTTTGAGCCCTGTTATTTCTATTGAACAAAAAACGACGAGCAAAAACCCTCGCTCTACAGTAGGAACCGTTACTGAAATCTATGACTTTTTGCGCTTGTTATTTGCTAGGACGGGAGAAGCGTATTCCTACGTCACCGGCAAAAAAATGGTCAAATATACCGAGGAACAAATGGTCAACCAGGTCCTCAAGCAACTTGATAATAAAAAAGCCGTTTTGCTAGCGCCAATGGTTCGCGCAAGAAAAGGCCATTACCGAGAACTCTTCGAACAGGCTAGAAAACAAGGATTTACAAAAGTTCGTGTGGATGGAAAAATCCTTGATATTACGCCTCAGATGCAAGTAGACCGCTACAAAACACATGATATTGAAATCGTTGTAGACAGAATCAGAGTCACCGAAGAAAAAAGAGCGCGGCTCTCTGAATCCCTACGCACAGCTATGCGCATGAGCAAGGGATTTATCCTGTGGCAAGACCTAGAATCAGGAACCATTTACCCTTACAGCAAGCACTTAATGTGCCCAGAATCAGGCATTTCTTATGAAGAGCCTTCTCCCAACGCCTTTTCTTTCAATTCACCTTATGGCGCTTGTTCTAATTGTAAAGGCCTCGGAAAAGTTCATGAAGTAGATATCGACCTCGTCATTCCTGACGATACCAAATCTATTAATCAACAAGGTATTGCCCCTTTCGGAGAAGTTCGTGAAAACATGACTTTCAAGCAATTGCGTGGGATTGCCAAAAAATATGTTTTTACGTTTTCTACACCCATAAAAGACATTTCAAAAGAAGCTTTGAAGACCATCTTATATGGTGGCATTGATAGTTATGATATAAGTCTAGATTTTGGACGTGGCGACAGCAACTATAACCTTGGTGTAGAAGGACTTATCCCTATGCTCGAACGTTGGTATAGAGAGTCTTCTTCTGATAAAATACGAACTTGGGCAGAGAACTTTATGTCTATCGTAGATTGTCCCGATTGCCAAGGAAATCGCTTGAAAAAAGAGTCTTTATTTTTCAAAATTGATGATACAAACATCGCCGAACTGGCGCAAATGGACATCGATTCACTTCATGATTGGATAGGCAGCGTAGAGGGAAAACTCACTGATCGTCAGCAAAAAATAGGGCACGATATTCTTAAAGAATTGAAACTACGCCTAGGTTTTTTGCTTCATGTCGGCCTAGATTACCTAGCCCTCAACCGCCCTGCTCGTACACTTTCTGGCGGTGAATCCCAGCGCATACGCCTAGCCACTCAAATCGGTAGTCAGCTAAGCGGTATCACTTACATCTTGGATGAACCCAGTATTGGCTTACATCAACGTGATAACCAAAAACTTATTGAAGCTCTTTACGAACTTTCCGACATCGGCAATTCCGTTATCGTTGTCGAACACGACAAGGATATTATGCTCGCTTCGGATTATCTTATCGACTTAGGGCCTGGAGCAGGAAAACATGGGGGCGAACTCGTAGCAGAAGGCATTCCAGATGATTTTGCTAATTTCGAGACGCTGACTTCCATGTATTTAAATGACCGCAAAAGCATCGAAATTCCGAAAAAACGACGCAAAGGAAACGGCAATTTCCTTGTTTTAAAAGGAGCAGAGGGCAACAACTTGAAGAACGTTTCTATTAAAATTCCCCTAGGAACTTTCTGCTGTGTAACCGGTGTTTCGGGAAGTGGAAAATCGACCTTAATTAACGAAACGCTCTATCCTATCTTGCGTCAGCATTTTTACCGTAGTCGAAAGGCTCCCCTAGCCTACAAAAGCTTCGAAGGCATAGAGCATATTGATAAAGTCATCGAAATCGATCAATCGCCAATAGGTCGTACACCTCGTTCGAATCCTGCAACTTATACTGGAATATTTACTAATATTCGTTCCTTATTTGCCCAGCTTCCAGAGGCTAAAATACGAGGCTATAAACCAGGGCGTTTTTCCTTCAACGTCAAGGGAGGGCGCTGTGAAACTTGCCAAGGAGGAGGCCGCAGAGTCATAGAAATGAATTTTCTTCCCGATGTCCTTGTTGATTGCGAAACTTGCATGGGTAAACGCTACAATCGCGAAACCCTAGAAGTCCTCTACCGAGGAAAATCCATCAGTGATGTCCTTTCGATGACGGTAGACGAAGCCGTTGATTTTTTCGAAAACATCCCCAAAATTCAGCGTAAAATCAAAGTTTTGCAAGACGTAGGTTTGGGCTATATCACACTGGGTCAATCTGCTACAACCATTTCAGGGGGAGAAGCTCAACGCGTAAAACTCTCCGAAGAATTGGCCAAAAGAGACACTGGAAATACACTTTACATCCTAGATGAACCAACGACGGGTCTCCATTTCGAAGACATTCGCTTACTCCTCAAAGTCCTCAATCGCCTAGTCGAAAAAGGAAACACCATCCTCGTCATCGAACACAACCTAGACGTCGTCAAAGTTGCCGATTATATCATTGATATTGGTCCAGAGGGAGGCCATCGCGGAGGGAAAGTAGTCACCCACGGTACGCCAGAGAAGGTAGCCAAGCATAAGTCGAGCCACACCGCCAGATTTTTGAAATTGGAACTCAAATAGTCTCCTCTAATGTTTTCGACGCTTTCGCTTGAAAAGACATGTTGACAAAGGACATAGGAGAAAAGACCATCTTCGATTTTTTTAGTTATCCTGAATAGTTTCGATCAGTACCTAACTCCATAGGAGGCCCTATCTATAGCCTAAGCAGAACCAAGTAAGAACCTTTTGCTTAGTACATCACGTTATTCTTAAATTTTCTTATGAGTCTTATATGGTTAAAAACCGCCAAAACGATAATACCACATTTCTTTTTCTGTACAAAAAACTATAGTTTTAACCTTAGGCCTTGAAGCCAGTTACGAAAAGGAAGAAAAATGACATTAAAAGAATAAGTGGTCAGCGGTATAGAACAATAGCCGAAAACAAAAGGCTAATCTTTACTAGAAGGTGGTGCTTCCGTTAAGGTAGGTCGAGGCCCCAATGTTCCCAACAAATAAAAAAAAAAGGTAACATCATTTGTTTGTTAAAAATAGGCGTTGTAAATTGATGACCAGAAAAATATAGTGTAGTATGGGCGACCGTAAATTAGTGCAGTTATTGCAAATTTTAACACAACGAGAGTTAAAACGATTTGGCAAATACTTCGAAAGTATTTCCGAAAACAAGACGGC
>JAHDHB010000160.1:0-1276 GCA_020631545.1 Saprospiraceae bacterium
ATTGCGTAAACAACGTAATTATTGCCACATAGGCACATAGATTTTTGACGACATTGGTGTAGAAGGGCACATAGGTTATGTTAGAGGTTTTACGACCTTTTTACAAAGGCTCTCATTACGTGAAAAGCGGTCAGGAAAATCTTCGCAACGACCTGTAGTTTAACGTCTCTGCTTGTAGTTTTGTGTTCGAAAAACAACAAAATGGCAGTACATAGCATACCGTGACTTATCTAGACGCAAAAGACTTATAAGGAGGTCTGCGACCTAATTTAAGACACATAAGCTAAATACTTTTTTCTTGATTCTGGCTTCGCCGGGTTGTGAAAAGAAGCATAAAAAAAAGAGGTTTGGAAGTGAAAAAATCTCCAAATTAAAAGCACGATATTTTCTAAATGTAATTGCACTAACATGTAGAAAAAAAACTTGGAAATAATCTCAACACCAAACCTCTAGTTTATCCATATAATTTACTAGGTCTCATGGTCTGAATGCCTTTCATCTAACTTAGTCCGGCAATGGAAAAGGTAGTAGCATTCATAGAATTTTGAAGGAATTATAAATATCAGCAAATTTTCAAATTCAGTTCAGAATTTTCAGCAGCTTTGCCACTGTACCCAGTCTCACCTAGGAAATGAATAAATCAATTGAGTTTGAGGACATATTATTTCCTCATTTCTTCTCTGTAAACAAGGATTCCCTCCGAGCTTACGATAACAGTGTAAAGACCAGATGGCAAGTCAGCATTTTGGATGTCTTCCTCTACATTGCTTGTCTCAAAAGTTGTGACAAGACCTTGCGCTTGGTCAAGAATTTCTACAGTAAACGTTGTAAGGTTTTGTTCGGCAGTTCTACCTCCATGCCACGGCATATTAGAGGTATTGTCAGTAGTTGCACGTTTCTCTGCTTTGCTGTCCATAAATTGTGCTTGAATAGAAGAAACACTAAGGATTACACAGCAAAGAATGACGGTTAAATTTTTCATAGTCAGTAGTTTTAAAAAAAAAGTGATGAATGTATATTGTTCTTGTTCCGAAATATATGAAATAATAATAGGCTAAAAAATGACATTATTTTACTTTTGTAACAGTCAAAATCGTATATTATTTCATAGGGAACCCAACGAACAAGCATTCTTGTTTGACAAATGTTTTAAATTTAATTTTGTTTCTTTGGGTAGAATTACCATATGCTTTAGAAAGCTTTTTGAGTAATTGCCCTTATAAAGTAAGGGGTTAAGCTCACTAGTAGCTTGATTATTACA
Source organism: Saprospiraceae bacterium (assembly GCA_020631545.1). GTDB lineage: Bacteria > Bacteroidota > Bacteroidia > Chitinophagales > Saprospiraceae > JAHDHB01. Next base: position 1,262 of record JAHDHB010000160.1, read on the forward strand.
AATCGAGAGAACTTT
>JAHDHB010000160.1:1286-11577 GCA_020631545.1 Saprospiraceae bacterium
CATCTAGGACAGTTTGTATCCTGTGTTGATGAGACTTTTCATGCCTTAGCACCGAAAATTCATAGCATAGCTTTTCAGTGTTAACTTAAATAGACGATTTCACCAAAAATGTAGAAATGTGATAACTTTTGATGAAAAAATATATCACAAATTCTTTCCCATTTAGTAAGGAGAAGGCTGTCGCCAAAGTCATATCTATGGAGTAGCTAATGAAATTTAACAATTAGAACGATTAAGTTCTTTAAATATTAATGTCACGATTATGCCACTCAATAAATATTGACTTTTAAAAAGTCAAATGAAAAAGGAGATCGAAAGGTGGTATAGCCTAGTATTTTTTACTAAAATTAAAAAATACTGCTAAAAAAACAAACACTATTACCTAAAAAGTGGACTTATTGATAATGGATTTTACAATTTTATAGTCCGTGAAGAGTGATGTAAATGATGAAAAATGCACGATGAAAGTATCTGAAAATCCTTATACAGCTTATTAAAATGAGTTGATTCTGTTCTGAACTAACCGCATTGTTTTGCTTTAGTCGATTACGCTTCAACGTGCAAATTTCAATTAAGCACTAGTTGTTTTGTTGTGTTTTCAGGAGGTATGTCCTTTTGGTATGAAAAAGGTTAACCCATTTAGACTAATTTAACAAATGAATTCCTTGTTTATGGGAAATTTATTTGTTTGACATGGCGCTTCTTGATGATGTTTAAAGGTTAGGCTTTCTTTGTTTTATGGTGTAGGGTGAGCATTGCTGAGTGAAGCCTTAGGTACTTAGGTGCAGCGTTTTTAGACGAGCATTAAGAATTATTTATTGGATGGTAAGGGAGGTGCTTTTTTAGATTTGGCTCAGCTTTGTTTTTGCGGCCTGATGATTAGGTGACAATTTTAGTACTTTTTGAAGTAATTTCTTAGCACGAGGAAAATCGTGTGTATATTCAAGGACAAAGTCTGAAAACTCAAGCAGTAATTCAGTATCTAACGGATGATTAACAATCATCTGTTCGTAATAATACTTGACAGTTCCATAGTCATCAAACCTCTTTATTAGAAGCGATTTTAATTTATTGAAACAGTTTTTATCGGCTTCTTTGTCCAAAGCTTTTTGATAAAAAATTCTACCTTTTTCAAAATCATCGAGCCCTTCCACATAAAACTCCGCTAAACTTTGGAATAAGTGAGGTGTTGCTACCGCTTCATTTTGTAAACCAAGCTCAAAAGTTTGAAGTGCTTTTTTAAAGTTTTTATCAACTTTCCAATAGATACCACCAAGTAAAGTTAAGGCGGTTTCGTTGTTGGGGTTAAGACTTAGGATTATTTCGATATACTGTTGACATCGTTGGTAGTCTTTGGTATGATAATAATGAGAATTTGCCAGATGAATGTAGGGACGGATATTTTGGGGCTCTAAATTGCAAGCTAGTTGATAATGCTCAATAGCTTCTAGGTACTTCTTGGAGTGTGTTTCCTTTAAATAGCCAATACTTAAGTGGGCTTCAAAGTTCTGCGGAGTAAGTTCTAAAGATTGTGTATATAAGTCTAATGCTGTTGCATGATCTGCATGGGTGAACTGAAAAACTTTCCCTAGTAAGATATAGGCTTCCGAATTATCAGGACGATATTCTATGGCCGTTTCCAAAAAAATCTGAGCAATCTCAACTAATTCGCTATAAGAAGTTAATTTTTGGGCGACGGCTAGGTATTTTGCTAAATAAGCATCATTTTTTAGAAAACATGGTTCATACCTAGAACGCACTTTTCCATAATTACCGTACAAGGGAATGACGATATGCGAGTCGTTCTCTAGTGAATTCTCTTTTACGAATTCGAATATCTTGAAATTTCCCTTTTTCTTTTGTAATTCTCCTTCACTATAAAATTTTGACAGCAGTATTTCTGCTCGTTCCCTGATTGTAGGAGAATCGTTAAAGACATATATGACCATCAATTCATCAACTAACTCCGTGGTTAATGCCGGCTTAATCAATAAATAATTTAAAGCTGTCAAAATTTCTTGAGGGGTACCATTTAGAATCGTGGTATTTAGATTTTGTAGCTCCTTTTGGGTTAAACTCATACTAATAATCTTCAAATTTGAGAAGAAATCCAGAACAAACTAAATCCGAATTTTCACAAGAATTAGAGTAATAAAGCGTGAAATTCGTTGACGTGCTAGTTTTATACTTCTACAAAAATAGGAAAATACCTCATCATTTGATAACGTATGTGCGCTTTTTCTATGGAAAGGGATGTTGTCGTTGTAATAATATGCTTAAGTGTTTGGTCAATAGCAATAAAAAAAACTAGAATATTTATAGCTAAAAAAGAAAATACTCAATGAAGTAGGCCGTAAAAGTTGAGAGAAAAGACAAGGGGCAATTCGCAATAGATTCTCGAATTGTTGTAAGAGTGAGAACGCTTAGAGCTTTGGCAAGACTTCTTTTAATTGCTTGAGGGCTTCGGTACTTTCATCAATAAAACGGTCTAATAGCTTAGGAATGTTTGCTTTTAAAGGTTCTTCTCCTGCAATAGTACTTTCAATTTGCTCGCAAAGTTCAAAAAGCCCCATACTTCCTACATGTCGCGATGAAGATTTGATCGTATGAATTTGTAGGGTCAGTTCGTCAAAATTTTTGGTATTGAGTAAAATCGGAATTCTAGGCAAGAATTCTTCAATTTGATTATTAAATATAGAAATCATTTCCTTTATGAAGTCTATATTGTTGTGTGATGCTTTGCGCAGAAAATTCAAGTTATATTTTTTATTGGTGTCCTTGGCGAGGGTCTTTAATTGACTGTTTTTTTGAAACTCGCCAGGTTTATTTAAAATACACTTTTGAATACTGTTTATTAAATCCGTAGCATTAAATGGTTTTCTTAAAACACCATTGATGATGGGGAGTATTCCTTGATATTTTTCCCTGAAAATAATCCCTGTCATAAGGATAATTTTAATGTCTAGCTGTAGCACTCTTTTGATATGCATAATGGTATCAAGGCCATTTAAGTAAGGCATTTGTAAATCAATGAGTAAGATGTCATAGTTTGCTTTTTTTAGTTCTTCAATAATCAGCAATCCATTACTTAAAACTTTTGGTTTAAGGCTCCAATCTTCCATCATTTTGAGTATCAACTTCCTGTTCATAGGGTTGTCTTCTCCAATTAGGATTTTTTGCTTACGGAGTTGTTTCAACTCGTTTTCTTCAGAATTAGAATGGCTAGGAGGAGAAATGATTTTATTAAGTAAGTTCGGTACTTTATCCAAGAATTTGGCTTCAATATCTTGGGTTAGGTAGTGAAGTCCCTTATTTTTAGATGCTTGAAGCCCCCTCTCCTTGGTTAAAAGGAGTATTTGATAAGGAAAGGTGGTACAAAGCGTTTCAACATCTTCTTTTGAAAAAAAATCATTATTAGCTATTAGTAAATTATATTGAGCATTTTCTTTCAATGCTTTCTCCATTTCTAGTTTTGAGGAGGAACAGGTTAGTAGCCAATCTTCGAAATGAAGAGCAAGTTTTCTTCGAAGCCTATCCCATAATTGGGAGTCGGTTTCTGCATATAGTATTCGAAGAGCTGTTTTCATTGATTGGCGGTTGTTTTACAGTTATTCATATCTTCAAGTAAAAATGCTTGAAAAATAAGAATGGGTGTAGTAATGGATGTTTTGTCTCGTTTTTCTTTACTTGGTGTTTTATAGGACGTATTTCTAAGAATAAGTTACGCACTTATGGTGAAAAAATACAATGTTATTTTTCATTGCTTCTAGTTGGATCCATCAAGTTACCTAATAGTTACGGAAAATTTTACGAATAAGTTACATAAAAGATGTGTTAAATTGTTTTTTCGGTAGGTGTAGTTTGGTAATCTGCTTCTTACATATGTTAGAGTGTGTTTGTTTGGTTGAGTGTTGGATATAAGGGAGGATGCCAAGTTCTTGTGCTGTGAGGACATTTTCCGAGACATGGGTATAATACTACAGAATAAAATTTTGTCGAAAATTTTATAAAATTCCATTTACTTCCAATATTTCCCTTATTAAGCATACGAAACAAGGACTACCTAAATAAAAGATCTTCAATTTAATTTTGACTATCCTTAATCCAAGAAAAAAATTGCATTCAGCTAGGCGGTTTCAACCCCTAGTTGAAAAATTAGGCGGTTCAATCCCTAGGTGATAAACGAGGAGTATCGGTTTATTCTCAAGCCATAATTTAGCAAAAAACCACTACCTTTTTCTTCCTATATTCAAGCAAAATATCTAAGCAGTTTTGAGCATTTAAAAGTTAATTCAATTCTGCGATAACCCTTTGAATAAAAGGGTTTCAAAGGGTTTTGATACTGTCCAAATCATTAATTTTACTACCGACTTTACTTTTACTTAACCTTACATTTAACCTATCTTTAAAGTGAAGCCGAAAATTAAGCCGAGGTACGTTCTTATTGCCGTGTTACTTGTTTTGTTAAGTAATATTTTCAAGTGTAGCGATGAGACGCCTTTAAATTTTATTAACCCCCTTAGCCTAAACCAAGTAAAGAAATGAACCGATATTACACCTATCAATCTTTTTTTAAAACACTATCAAAGATGTTCTCCAAAACTGTCTGGGAGAACACTTATAGGGGGAAACCCAAACAAAGGGGTTTCTCTTTTGTGCCAGTCCACTGTCTTACCCTCGTTGCCCTACTAGCTTTAGCCAATATTGCTAGGGGCAACGCTTTTGAATTTTCCATTTATGATGAATATCTAGGAATGAATGTTACCGTTTTAGAATCGGTTAGTTCTTTCGAAAAAATCAGCCTTGCGGGGAATGATGAATGCGTAGATGCGATAAGCTTAACGGTAGGCGGAGCACCTGTATCTTCCTTGGATGTAACGACTTACACGGATTCGGGGAACAACCTTAGCTGTGATGGAGGTTCAAGTAGCGAAGATGCTTACTACTCCTTCGTAGCACCGAATTCAGGGTTAGTCTTAATTGATGTGGATAATGCCAATCTATCGGGTTCTTTTACGACCTATGTAGAAGGAGCGCTATATGCTTCCTGCGCGGATGCAGCTTCTAATACCGAAATAGCCTGTTTCCCTTGGAGTGATGATTTATCTAGTGGGCAAGTAGTCTCTGGACTTACGCCAGGCAATACTTATTTCCTAGAAGTCGAGCATTATAACAATGATTGGACTGGAACATATGATATTTCAATAACCGATTTGACCTCACCACTAAGCTTGGGCGTCAAGGAGTGTAGTTATACTTTTCATTACCCTAGTGTTTTGGACGAAACTTGTCCTTATAGCTGTAGTGATTTAGCGAATTTTGACGGAGAAGCTATTTTTACCTATACACCAATCGCTAATCAAACGATTGACGTTTTGGTGACGGATATAGCTCTTCCTACTTCTGGAGCAGAAGTTATAGGGTTTATTTTTACAGAAGACCCAAATGGTGCTACTTGCCTAGGGCAAAGTTGTTCGCAACCTGCTAGCAATGCAGAGCTTTCGGCTACAGGAATTTCTGTAGTAGCAGGTACCACTTACTTCTTAATCGTTAATATTGATGGCTTCGCTTCTTCTCCAGAGGAAACCTTCTGTGTACAAATTAATGCACCATGTACAGGCTCTACTGGGACGACTTCCGCCCCTACGGTAGATTGTGCAGCAGGGACTTATACTGGAAGAATCAATTTTTCTGCGCTAGGAACTGCTGCTACTTATGACTTGGAAGATGATGCGGGAAATGCTTATAGTGGCATCGCTGCTTCAACGGATTATGATTTTAATTTCACGGATGTCTTAAATCATACAATAACACTGAAAGGTTATGATGGCAGTGCTAATTTGGTTTGTGTTGAAGAATTTACCGTATCCAGTGCTTGTAATGGCTCGGATGCTTGGAGTGCTGCTGCGCCTAATATTTTAGGAACATGTTTTCCTGGGGATCTTTCCTCTGCGAACGTTGAAGTTACAGGTTCTACGCCTATTTGTGATGGAGGTGGAGCTAGTGGCTCTACTGGAAATAACGTAATTAGAGATTGTAGTAATGCAAATTATGATAATAATACCGATTTCATCGACCTTTGGTATCAAGTAGATTTACCAGACGGTTCTGATGAAATGACCTTGACGGTGAATGGGTTAGGGGCAAATGAAATTTTGGGCTATGTGATTCACACGGGAGATCCAGGAGCAAGCTCAAACAATGCAGTAGCCACGGTGGACGGAAGTTTTGAATGCTCTTTCTTTGACCAATTCATTACTTCTCATACAATTACAGGCCTTGCGGATGAAAGTACAGCGCCTATTTACATTCGGATTTTAGCCATTAATTTTAATGATGCTGATGGTTGTCCCGGTATGGTGCATCCAGATTTTACCATCTGTGCTTCTGCCCCTCAACCTAATGATATTTGTTCCAATGCTTTAGATATAGATGACATTGCGGTAGCTGGAAATTTATGTGCGGCCAATGCGGATACGGAGTCCACTGAAACTTGTGATACAGGTAGTAATTGCAGTGCATGTACCGAAACGAGCGAAGCGAATGACCTTTGGTATCAAGTAACGATGGATGCAGCCGATAATAATCAAATGCTTGAACTCGATATTACCTTTCCTAACGCCTCAGATGCTGTTTTAGTTACGCTGTATAGCGGATGTTTCCCTAACGCACAATTAGATAATGGCGATTTTGGAAATGAAATTGCTGCTTGTGGAATCGTATCAAGCACAGGCGCAGGCGCTACCGTTACTTATCAGTTCAATGCTACAATTACCGCAGGCGGTACTGGCCCAGATTATTACGTCCGCGTTGCACCAGCAACAGGAAACAGCGTTTGCGATTTCACTATTCAAGGAAGAAGAGTTGCTGTAAATAATGCTTGTGAAATAGCCAACGAAACCAGCCCAACTTCTTTCATCATTACCAATCCTGTAGTCGCAGATTTTAATTTTGCTACCGCTTCAGGAGCAGATGGCCAAGCAGATGCCGACCTTTGGTATGTGTTTGATCCTATTGCAAATACCGATGTTTATGATCACAGCGTTTATTCGACTTCTGCTGATGTTACCGTTTCTGGATTAAATGCTGGGGAAGAAATCACCCTGATGCTTTACAAAAGACATGGCTCTATTGGAGCAAATTGTACCGATCTAGCAGGAGATTTCCTAAGTTCTTTATCAATGAATAGTGATGGAACAGCTTCTTTGACTTGCTTGGATGAGATACACGGCACTTCGGGGACAGGAGATGGCTACATCCTAAGAATTTTACAAACAGCAGGAGGCAGCAACGCTGTACCGACTGTAACAGTCGCGCCTTCAACGGATGTTGCTCCATTTAACAATTCTTGCGAAAATATTTGGGACGGAACTGGTGCGACGATCCTAGGAAGTACAGGGATTGACGCTGCACACGACTATAATGCTTATGTCATCTTAAATGGTGAAACCATCAGCGGTAATTTTACGGCTGCTACGGATTGTGATGCACCTATAGATTCGGCCTTTTGTAATGCCGTTGATTATGAAGCGATTCAAGAAGTCAATGACCGTGATATGTGGTATGTATTTACAGTACCTGACAACCAATGCGCTTCGCTTGGTATTACGCAGTCTACAGTAGTCGAAAGCATGGATTTTACCTACAATGCGAATGACCAAACGCATGATGGAATCCTCTACATTTACTCGGCTTGTGGTGATGCGAATTTGATAGCTTGCAGCGGTTCCTTGAATGGAGAAGGAGAAACATGGACCGCGACAGGCCTTACCCAAGGAGAATCTTATCTCTTACGTGTAAAACCTTGGGATATTAGTAGCGCTCAAACGGATTGGGCATTCGACATTACGCTAAATGAAGGAAATCCAATGCCTTGTAACGATGACCCTGCCAATGCTTACAACTTAGACGTGGCTTGTTACAGCTACGATGCCTTAGAAACTTGGTCGGCTCAAGGAGCTTCGCAAACGGCTCCTGTCGATGGTGCGCCTGAAAACGATGTTTGGTTTACCTTCACTGCGCCTAGTCCTGCGAACGGGGGGTCTTATACCACCCCTCAAAGTTGGGTCACTGTTTTCTTTGAATCCGTTTCCGCTCATTCCGTTTATGCTGAATTATATAACACCATGACGACGAGTGCAGCAGGAGAAGTCTACAACACCGCAGCATCAGCAGGCGATAAAAAGTGGGCAGTTTTTGGCAATTTAGTACCAGGACGTCAATACTACATTCGCTTGTATCACAAACAATTGGCTACAGTAGATGTTCAATATAAAATTCGTATTAACGATGGAACGGCCACAGAACCGGGCTGGGATTGTGGAGAAGTCTCCATGTCAAACTTATCAGGTTGTACCTCAGGTTGTAATGACTTGCGAGAAATGTGGTTCAAAATTGATTTACCAACCTTGACCCCAGGCAATATGTACTGGACATTTGAAGTCACAGGAATGGATCAAAAATTAGATTTTGAAATGCGTTCCAAGTACTTAAATGGTTCCACTACCTACGTTTTACCCTGTAATGGAACCGATGGTGCTAGCGAAGGAAATTGTGCCGATTTTGACCATCCTTGTTCCTCTGTAGCACTAGAACCCGCCGTAAATTTAGTCTACACCTCACCAAGCATTACCGGCTGTGATGGAAACGATATGCTAGGCGATTTAATCGCAAGTAATAATAATGATACAGATAATGATAACACGCCTGGTTCAGGTGTGCGAAAAGTATATTTCAACATGAATGGAGCAGTGCCGGGACAAAAAGACTACTACTACATGCGTGTTTTTGTAGACCCGACGGATCCGCGTTATGCCGACTGGGCAGAAGTAAAAATCTGCGACATCAGCATGAAAGGGCCTTACCTGACTCAACCAGAAGCCGTAGCGGCAGGTATACCAGAAGAAAGCTTCTGTACGAAGTTTGATTACTGCGATTTAGGGACGGATTTGGGTTATCCTGTTGTATTTTCTTACTACAATGATAGTGATGATAATGGTCGTCCCGAAGACAATGACCAAGGGCCAGCAGTATGGCTAGGGGACATAGTGGATTCTGAAAATTCTAGTTGGACAGTTGGAGAAGCTTCTTCTGATGATGCCAATGGAGATGATGAGGATGGCTTATTTATTTTTAACCCCGGCTTCCCTCAAGTTCAAGTAGCCGAATTTGAAGTCGTGGTACAAGCGAACAACGCTAATACACAAGTCTTTTCAAATCTTTGGATAGATTGGGATGTAGATGGCCTTTTTGATTCTACGTATCAAGTTTCCGTCTTTACACTGAATCCTAAGATGGCGATGAACGCTACGGCTACTGCGGTTATTCCTGTGAACATACCCGCAGGCTATTCCTTGACAAGTGACCCTTTCAACGTACGTATCATGGCTTCCCCAAATCCTATTCCAGTAAATGGCTTTGGAACGGATATCGTAAATGGAGAAATCGAAGGCTATAAATTTAATCCAAGTGATATCATCGATCCTAATCTTCCGCTGGAGTTAAAGTCCTTCACGGGCGAACCAATGGATGACCATAATATGCTGTATTGGTCTACTGCCTCTGAGATTAATGTGAGTCATTTCCTAGTAGAACGTTCTACCGATGGCAATGGATTTCAAGCTATGGGCATGGTCAATGCCGTAGGAAACTCGAATGTCCTCCAGAGTTATGAGTTTATGGAAGAAAGACCAGATTTATTGACCTATTACCGATTGAAAATGGTCGATGAAGATGGAACCTATGAATATTCCAACATTATCACGATAGAAAGAAGGGCCATCACAAAACCTTATCTTGCCTTAGCTCCTGTACCCACTACGGGCTTATTGACACTCGATTTTTTCACAGAAACCGACGATGAAATCACCTTCCGCATTCTTGATGCAAGAGGAAGATTGCTAAAAGAAGTCACCACCACGATGCTAACCGGAAATAAGTTAGAATTAGACTTAAGTGCTTACGCAGAAGGTGTTTACTTAATTCATATGGAAGATAAAAACCTCTCCATCACTAAACGCTTTGTAAAGGTGAATCAGTAGAATGCTATCGCTATTCGATTCTTTTTCATAATTTCTAAACGAGCCGCTCTTTTGAGCGGCTTTTTTTATTTGGGAATAGCTTCTGTTAGTGCCTAGAGTTTTATTTTATGGACGAATATAATTCCATGCCGTTTAGTTAAGGAATTTAGCCTGTTTTCGCCCATTTCGTTCTTATATGCTCTTTCTCGTCATTTTTATTACGTCAAAATTTATATTTTCTTATGTGATGCATGCTTAAATTTTCTTGTTTT
>JAHDHB010000161.1 GCA_020631545.1 Saprospiraceae bacterium
TGTCCTATGTCCTATGTCCTATGTCAATCCGTCTTTTCAAGCGAAGCTTAGAAAAACTTAACAAAACCAAAGGTAAGTCGTTACAAAGGGAATAATAAAGATAAAAGCATCAAAACGATCCAAAAAACCGCCGTGGCCCGGTAGTAAATTTCCAGAATCCTTTATCCCTAAACTGCGTTTGAACATTGATTCGACTAAATCACCTAAGGAGCCAAAAATCGCGACAAGCACGCCTAGTACCGCCCAGTTGATTAAACTTAAATTTTCACTCGGAAAAATGTAAAAACAGAGCAAAGCAGTAAGCATGGTACCGATTACACCTCCTAGACTTCCTTCCCATGTTTTCTTGGGTGATATGCGTGGAAATAACTTGTTTTTACCCAAGTAAGAACCGACGAAATAGGCAAAAACATCATTTGCCCAGACAAGAAGCAATAGGCAAATCACTAGGTTTGGGCTGTATTCCCCACTACGGAAAGCAATGAGTGCCAGAAGCGAAAAGGGGACACCTATATATATCGTACCAAGAACAACGGATGCAATATTCGAAAATGGCCGTTTGGTTTGGGTAAATAACTCAAAGATAAACAGCAAGAAAAAGGAAGAAAATACGATAAGCAAGGTCGGTAGTAGATAATCATTTACCTTGACATCTAAAAGCACCCCCAAGCCTGTAAATGCTACCGGTAATAAGCCCACAATGATAGCTAGAATCTTCCGTATATTTCGTGTAGTACGGTTTTCGTCTTCTAGGATATGGGTGTGAAATTCCCAAAGACAAAGCGCAGCTACCAGGGCGAAAAGCACTCCGAAGGAATACTTACCACCGATTAAGCCGCCAAAGACGACTAACACAAAGAAAATAGCCGTTATAATTCGTTTTTTTAATCCACTCATGTTGTTCGTTTTAGGAGTCAGATAGACTCAATGCTCTATTAGGGAGCAGAAGAACATTTTAAGGAAATAAATTTCCAAAAATCATCCATTTCGTCCTATTTGCGCTATGCGGTCGTAAGATCACTATGATTCCTTAATCGTTTTTTCATCAGAACTATGTCTTCTTTGTAATTTAGAATACGTTTAAACGTAAATGACTTATTTTAAACCACATAGATACAATAGTAAGCATAATCTTTACCCTAATTATATTTTAAGTCCATCTAGAGGTTTTGCGACCTTACATAGTTTCATATAGTTACGAAATGAGCGAAAAACTTAGTAATACTTCGAGGAAATAATATTCTGAACACTCCCTAATTTTCCATTCTATCTTCTCCGTCACTTTCAGGGTTTTCGTTTTCCTCAATAATCCGTTCAACGTACATTTCTTGTTGACCTTTATTAGATGAATAAATCAGCCAACACAATCCAGCAAACAAGATAGTAAAGATTAAAGTAAGACCATGGGGGAAGTGATCCATGTTTTCAATATTTGTAGCTATTTTCCCATGGTTGTATTGGTAAACAGCTATAATCTGGCTGCCGTTGTAAAGAAAATGAGCAAAAATAGGTACTAGTAAATTTCCTGACCAGTATAAAAGATACCCCAATAATGCCCCAAGAAATAAACGAGGAAAAAAGCCAGCAAATTGCATATGCATTAGACTAAAAAGCATGGCGGTAAGCCAAATGGCTTTGTGGGGGTTCTCCATTATCTTGGTAAAAATGCGTTGCAAAACACCTCTAAATAGTAATTCTTCGCCTAATGCAGGAAGTAAGGCTATCGCTAAAAGATTCATGACCAAACCTGTCGTCGTGTTCGCATCCAACATGGCTTTTATCAATTCAGCGGATTGCTCTTCCATATTGCTCAGCGCTTCAGGAAGTGGAATTTGCATATTGAGCCAGTAAACCAATTGCATCAAGGGCATCGAAAACAAGATGATTCCCATCCCTAGCAGCAAATTCTTTACGATAGGTGGTTGGTCAAGGAAGAGGTAGTAAAATGGTCGACGGTTATTTGCAATGGCTAAAAAAAGGATAGGAGGAAGGACAAAAATAAATAGGTGTCCTAGCATTTGGATGATTCGAATAGCTGAAATCGTTGATTCCGAAGATGCTGGATTGAAATTATCTAGGGTACTTTGCATATCATCAATCCCCAACATAGGCGCTAAGGTAGCGGACAATATCCCTAAGAGCACCATGCAAATAAGCAAGGAGAGGGAGAGGACAAAGATCTCAAAATATTTGCTTTGTCGCAAAATACTATCGGATGGAATCATAGATTATTTTTTGCAAATGTACGGCAAATTTTGGGAATGGAGAATTTCTGTTGAAGGCAGCTTCAAGGCCTCAGACACACGCGCATCGACTAGTGTAAGCCTGCATGGAGGAGAGTATATTAATACCTCTTTCTCAAGGGAAACGATTTTATCCCTTAAGCTCATTCCAAGTCTTCAACATGGCTTCTTGCGATGGCCGATTTTCAGGTATTTCGCGAAGAGGTTCACAAGCTTGGAGCGTATCATAACATTCATTGGGTAGAGCTTGATATAAGGCCGTACCCTTTGATTTCCAAGCTATCATATTATCACTCACTTGCTTGATGATGCGGCAGGGATTTCCTACAACTAAGCTTCTTTTCGGAATTTCCATATCTGCTTTAATGAACGTCAAGGCTCCAATGATGCACTCATCTCCAATCACGACATTATCCATCACTACGGCATTCATTCCTACAAGAACATTACGTCCTACATTCGCTCCATGAATGATGGCTCCATGCCCAATGTGTGCGCCTTCTTTCAACCGAACCGTCACCCCAGGAAACATATGAATGGTGCAGTTTTCTTGTACATTACAACCATCTTCAATGACAATTCCCCCCCAGTCTCCTCGTATGGCAGCGCCAGGACCAATGTATACATTTTTGCCGATAATGACATTCCCCGTTACTGCTGCTTGTGGATGCACAAAGGCCGTTTCGTGTACAACAGGCTGAAAACCATTAAATTTGTAAAACATTACTGTAATTAATGTTAAGAAATATGAACGATCAAGGAAGCAAATTAGTAAAGAAAAAACGACTTGGCTAAAGTTCCTTTATTTTTTTTCGGCTATTAACAATAACTTAACAAGATCATTGATTTATTACTGTAAATAAGATAGTGCTACACTAGCAGAAATTGATAAAAAGGGCAATTTCAACCTCATTCCAATAAAAATTTAAGCATAATTTTAAATTTATTATTTCTTAGGACTGTACAAGAAGGGATAAAATGCTTATCTTTGTAGGACGTAATTATGCCGGTTCGTCAGAACACTTAACTAACATACTTGGTTTTACCTCCTGATGGTTTGTTTTCCTTTGACTAGTATGTCGCACTAATTCCTTATTTATGAAGGTTTTCGTTGAATTTCGCCAACAAGTTTACCAAGCAAACTTGGAAGAACCTATGGATATTTCAATCCCTTTGAAAGCGGGAATGAATAATGTAAATTGCTTTTATGCACCTCCCATGGAAGTATGGCCTGTAGTGGCTGGAGATTTTGTAGGCTCCACAAAACAAGGTGGCCCACTCAATTTTATGAATGTGCAACTTAATCCTCATGGGAATGGCACACATACCGAATGTGTCGGGCATATAGCAAAAGAAGAATACACAATTAATCAATGCCTTCGAAAGTTTTTTTTTCTGGCAGAATTATTGAGCATTTTTCCAAGAAAAACAGCAAATGGGGATAGAGTAATTTTTGCAGACCAGTTAGAGGAGTTGATACAGTGGCAAGGAACCAAGGCCATCATTATAAGAACCTTACCAAATGATGGGATGAAACTTTCGATGAATCATTCGGGAGCAAATCCTCCTTATTTGCACCATGAGGCTATTGAGTTTTTGACGAGTATCGGTATTGAACATTTATTGGTAGATTTGCCTTCGGTGGATAGAGAGGAGGATGGAGGAGCGTTATTGTCGCATAAATCATTTTGGCAATATCCCGTTTCACCAAAAACAAATCGAACAATTACAGAATTGGTTTATGTGCCAATGGAAATAAAAGACGGCTTGTATTTTCTGAACTTGCAGATAGGGAGTTTCGAGTTGGATGTCAGTCCTAGCAAACCCGTACTATACAAGCTTTCTACTACAAAAATGTAGGAATAAAAGTACCCCTTTCCCCTAGCGTTTTTCAAGGAAAAACACTATATTAGTCAGGGGCGAAGAAGCGCTTATTTTTAGATTTCTCAAAGGCTTAGTGTTCATCTTTATTAGAGAAAAAATGATCAAAAGAACCACCACATATGATTCCAAGGTATTCAAGGAATTCACCCGATTGGATAAAGAAAATCATCATTCGGTTGTGCATTTCTATGAATTACATGAAGATGAAGTTAATGGAATGAATTTGGAGGAGCGCTTTGTTATGTTAGTTGGCTATGCCAATGCTCTTTTTGAAATTGATTCTTTTAAACGTTATTGCAACGTAGCCAATGAAATCATAGAGCTTTCTATTTCTCAAAATATCCAGTTTTATAATGGCGAAGATGTTTACCTAAAAACATTATTCCAAAAAGCTAAATCACACTATTCTTTGCTAGAGTATAAGGATTCGGAGCACATTGTCAAGGAGTTAACGAGAATGGTGCCCAATCACAAGCCTTATCATCAATTACTTTTCTTTTCTATGCTACGCCAGCGCCCCAACGGCGTGAAAAAACTACTCAACCTCGGTATTGTCTTATACCTTATTGGCGTTGCCTTAATTGTGGTTGATGTATCCTTGAGTTATTTCATAGAAAAAATACAATTCATTTCGCCCTTATACATAGCACTGCTATCCATTAGCGTCGTTACGCTTTTGGGAGGTGTTCTTGCCCATCGTGTATTTGTTTACTTCAAGGTTTTGCAGATAAGAAACAAGGCAAAAGCTTTCCGCAAACGTAAAAAGGATTCCTTATAACTGCTGCTGGCCTACCCTTTCTATAGCTCTAGTGCTTCAACTCATAAGGCAGTCGCCCCATCAAAATTCGAGATTTTATTTAAAAAATTGAAAACAAAAACTCGTACCTCTGACGGGGCGAATACCCTCAGCAACAAGCACCAATAAGCGGTTTTAGCTTGCTATCTTTTTCTGATTCTAGCTTTGCCACCTTATGGTACTTGAGAAACAATATTTCGATTATTCCAAGTCGTTGAACGCTCAGAAGCATCTACCGCACCGTCTAAGTTAGAATCTTCTTGAATGTAGCCTGTTTGATTTCTAACGTTCCAAGCTATGCTTCGATCTTCGGCATTAATCAATCCAGAAGCATTTAGATCTCCTTCAAACATACCATAAAAACCTCCTGTTAAGTCTTTTTGAGGATTGTTTCCATAAGCAGAACCGCTTGTAAAATCAAGAAGAGGGCCTGGAGTTCTAGTCAAAGCAACCGGAAGAGGAGACATAATACTCACATGGCTTTTATGTTTGACAACGACGTAATAGTTGCGTTCTGAGACACCACGAAAGTAGAGCGGGGAACTTCCATCAACATCCACAATACGTCCATCTGCTAAAAGCAAGGCAGAACGGGTAGCAATAACTATCGTGTTATCCAATTCACTACGTAATTCGACAAATAGCCAATCAACGACTGCATCATTAGCCGTTTGCGCAAGCACCGCAGCATCTGTAGTTTCTCTTCCTCCTTCTCCTACATGGGTAAAACCTAAATCGGAGTAAGGTTCTGTATCTACTAGGAAACCTAGTGAACTAAGAGCCGTATTCATCAGGCCGTTATTGTAAGGGCCTTGTAGAAAAACCTTGGCGTCGAGTGCTACCCCTGCTTCACAGTCGTAAGTGAAATAGGAAGAAGCAAAATTGAAGGCATCAATACCGATTTGGGCTCCCATAATACGGCCCGGCACATCATCAGCAGGCGGATGAATACCACCCCAAATACGAGAAAGAGCAGATTGGTCTGCCGCATCACGATACGTAGCCCATTGCAATTCAACATCCACACTTGGGCCATCTTCAAAGACGAGGAATTGGTCTTGTTCGGCTAAGAAGGTTCCCATCCCCCCCGGGAAATAAGCATCTCCAGTAAATAAGGTTAACACTTCTGCTGCTGCTCTAGAAAAGGTGGAATGGCCTGATACAT
Organism: Saprospiraceae bacterium; assembly: GCA_020631545.1. Classification (GTDB taxonomy): domain Bacteria; phylum Bacteroidota; class Bacteroidia; order Chitinophagales; family Saprospiraceae; genus JAHDHB01. Next base: position 6,089 of record JAHDHB010000161.1, read on the forward strand.
AACCCGCAAAAGGTGGTGTTACAAAGGTAGGACGTTGATAGGTCACCCAATCTTCCGCCAAAATCCAGTCTACTCCAGCTTCATCCGTTTCCGTATTATTGATATAATCATGACCTTTCCAAGCTTTAATTTTAATTTTCCCTACGTTTTGATTGACCGTTCCGCCTAGCGGATCGCCTACTTCTACCAACTCAATGTAATTAGGTACAAGTGGCAAGCCAGCAGGATGATAAGAAGCTGCATTGGGATCACTGCTTTGGCCTAACTCCGCCATACCACGAATGGCAGAAATCGGACGGAGGTAGTCGTACCAACCCTTTATTCCCCAGGCTGTTATGGCGGCATCATGCATAGCACCACCTAGGGTGAAATAAGCTTTAACATCCCATTCTAAATCATCCAAAATCGCTCCTTCCCCCTTGAATCGTTTTTGTAATTGAGGATGATCGGACACATAATTCAACAAGGTAAACCAATGGCCTGGAGGTGTTTCAGAGTCAGGCCCATCCGCCCAAAACTCTGCTAATACCCGCGCAAAATCACCACGAGGAACCATATTAGGAGCGTAAGCTTGGCCAGTAATCGGATTGATGGAATGCCCAACATTCGCCGATCCTCCATTCTCGTAGTCATAGAAGTTATGATAATCGGCTAATGTTGTTGGCAAATTAGGGGTATTTCCTAAAGCTCCAGGCGAAATATCCCACATAACGCCGTCAGTAGGATCCAAGTGAGAAGACCAAACGGCAACCATCGAAAAGCCCCATTGATATTCATCGGATTGGCCAGAGCCATCCATCATTAAATTAGGCGGTGTACCCGGATCGTGATAAACCCAATAGTCAAAACCATTTCTCTGGTTGATAGTCAAGTCGTTGGGCTGTAAACAAAATTCTGAAACTCTCCCCCATTCCGGACTTAAAAAGGGAGGAATATTCGTAGGAATTTGATTTCCGCTTTGGTCAATAAAAACACTAAAAGCAAGGGGCTGCCAACGATTAAAATTAGAAAGACTGCTGTTGCCAGAATTGGCTAAAATCAAAGGTTGATTGACGGGGGAATAACTCGTATTTCCATAGTCATTTTGTTCATTACTAAGGTCTTCTTCTCCAAAACCGATCAAGCACTGCGCTATATAATTTCCTAAAGCAGCAGCCGAACCCGAGGTATAGTCAATAGAGGTAAAAGCTGTGCTATATCCTAAGGAGATCATTTTATTATTGTATGCTGCTTGTAAACCGATGGCTTGGGGAGAAGAAGCAAAACGATGTGATAAGATACGATAAGCAGCATAGCTAATGGCTGCCTCCCGAGCGGCTTGGACATCGGCTTGCGCTGGAATTCCGATATACTCACAGACATAGCCATCGACGGTTTTTCCTAAGAAATAAGTACAAGCCGTTTCGTCGAAAGCTGCCCAAGCGTCATACATTGCTACAGAAATGTGGAAAAGATTTCGAGCATGGACGGTAGGGCGTGCATAGTCATTCCGAATAGACGTCAATAATAATTCGTTCCATTCTCTAGCAATGCTAAGATTATTAGGGGTATTGGTGTTTTCGTTTTGTTTGGCTTCTAATTGAAAGGAGGTGCAAACTATCAATAAAAATAACAGAAATGACCAACCTTTAAAAAGTGATGAGGATTGGTAAATGTATTGATTCATAATCATTAAAAATTTAGGTATTTTGTGATAGGTAAGGAGTTGAACAACTTTTAAGCAAGGCCACTAATGTTACTGCTCCTAAGTAATAGATGATTTAGGCCTAGTGATTTTTTTAGTCAGGGGCGAAGGTAGAAAGCAACCGTAACTACTTGACTGATAAACAAGGTAGGATAACGGAAACCCTACAAGCTTAAGCTGTCTAAAACTTATAAACAGTTCCCCTAGCCTTATGCATAACAAGGAATAACCGCAAATTTAGAACCAATCAAGTATTTTTAAATTGAATTATTCATAAATTGCAAGGAATATTCTACAGGTTTAATCCTTACATTTTGCTGGTACGGAATTTGACTATTATTAGTTAAACGTAAAAAACTTTATTATTGTCCTGTTTTACGTTGAATTCAGCACAGAAAAACGCTTTTTTAGTGTAAAGGACAAAATTTTTACATGAACTAGGCTACTACTTGGGTATAAAGACCTTACTTTTGCCTACGTATTTTACCAACCTAAAACTTACATGCGATGAAGAAATTATTACTCTTGATAAGTACCGTGTTACTTTTAACTACATTGGGGAAGACACAAATCACCACAACGAATGCCACCTTGCCTCAGCTAGGGGATAAGTTGTATACGGTAATTGATACCTTTCCTTATATCTTCATCCTTGATGCTTCTCCTGTTGCACAAACTTGGGATTTTACGCTGTTGAATGCGGATGTGTTAAATACGACAGAAATCAAAGCTGCTTCTACAGGTTCTCAAGGAGCTTCCTTTCCTGATGCAGATATTATTTTACCTTTTTATGATGGGGAGGGATATGCAAAAGTTTATACCGATTCAATAGAAATAGTTGGCTACCACGGTTCTCCTATTGAGCCTGTACAAAGTTTTGTAGCTACTACGGATCTTAATCCTTCTCATACGTATCGTATAGCCAACCTAACCTATGGTTCTACTTATATCGACTCTGTTTACTTTCAGGTCGTCGAAGTGGGTTCTAATCTAGATCCTGATGAGACTTTTGGAATTACCGTCGATTCTGCTCGTATGACGATTACTTCAATCAGAGAGGATACGGTAGATGCTTGGGGAACGATGACAACGCCTTTTGGTACTTTTGATGTTATTCGACTTAAACAAGTGGAATATAGAAACACAAAGGTCGAGGCTAAATATGCTATTTTTGACTGGACGGACTTAAGCGACTTTGGCATTGAAGGGCTTGGTGATGAAGTCATTACAACTTATGTTTGGTTGTCTGCTAACGATAAAGAACCGATTGCTAGAGTAGAACGAAATGAAGTGACTGGTTTTAATCGCTTCTGTGAGTGGCGTATTGACGAGAATTATGCTATGGTCGTCAATAACGAGGAGGTAATGGTAACAGAACCCGAGATTAAAGTCTATCCAAATCCTGCGGTAAATGAGGTTAACTTTGAATTAAATAACCTACGTGCTGGTCGGTACACCTTAAACTTCTATAATATCATTGGTCGTAAAATCACTTCTGAGGTTGTTGATATTAGCGGTAGTCATTTCCATTCTGTCGGCTTGCGTTCTTTTGCCAAAGGCGTTTACCTCTCTTGTTGACGAGAAAAGTGATCCTAACACGTCAATTAATTGTAAAGAAACCTTAGTGAATGACGAGGGAGGAATTAGGGATTAGGCGTGATTTTCCCTACCAAGAAAAATATAATAGTACCTATTATCGTACTAAAATTTAAGAAGGAGACACCGTAAATGGTGGCTCCTTCTTAAATTTTAAGGTGATTGGGATTGCCTTTAGAACGGAGTTCCAAGCAGATCGAACATTTAGAGGATTTCAGGCATTCTTAGCTAATAGAATTATTGCTCTAGGAATGGCTACCTCACTTCATCGTTTCACCCGTCTTCCTAAATATTCATTTTGCCTAAAATGTGGTTTGCACTTCTCATTATTTTTTATGATATTGAAGTAAGACCTTGATCAATTGGGGACTAAAAAAGCATTGTTTTTTTTAATACTTTAAATTCACCTTGCTTTTTTGTCTTCTGGATAAATATTTTTGACCAAGGAACAGGGCAAAACATGACTGTATTTCTTCTTTGAGAAACCTTCTATATTGCCTGACGTTTGAATGAACAAAAGATGGAAACCAAGACTATAATCTAAGCATTTTACGAGTCTAAGTAGCTCTAAACCCACCATCTTTTCTTCTTCAAACGATTGAAATTATGTTATTCACTATGAAACGTATGGATAAGTTATCCACGATAGTTATCGGGAGTTAATCATTGAAAACGCTCAAAACCTTATCCCTCTACAAAATTTAAAGATATGGCCCCCAAGTCCTTAATCCTAATGCGTAAATCTCTACTGGTAGGTACAGGGATTTTTTTAATCCTTGTTTCACTACTTATTTTTTCTAATTTTTATACGGACTTACCAGTTGAAGAATTAAAACAAAAATACACGAATGATGCTTCTCAATTCATTGAAATAGATGGATTGAAAGTTCATTATAGAGATGAAGGAGAAGGAAATCCTTTGGTTTTGTTGCATGGTACAGCGGCTTCCTTACATACTTGGGATGGCTGGGTAGAACAACTAGCAGATAGCTTTCGGATAATTCGCCTCGATCTTCCTGCCTTTGGCCTTACAGGCTCCAATTCTGAACACGATTATTCAACAGATGCTTATGTCGATTTTCTAAGGAGTTTTTTAGGGAAATTGAATATAGAATCCTTCTACCTTGCGGGAAATTCACTTGGTGGTCGTATTGCTTGGAACTATGCCGCAAAATATCCAGAAGGATTGCGTAAGCTAGTACTCCTCGCTCCATCTGGTTTTACTTTAAGTGATATTGAAGAGCCCGAGAAAAAACCTATGGCTTTTCGATTAGCCTCTAATTCAGCCTTGAATTGGATGGTTCGCTACGTAAGTCCTAGAAGCTTAGTCCGAAATTCTCTTCATGAAGTGTATGCAGATGATACCAAAGTCAATGAGCCTCTAGTGGAACGTTATCACGACTTATTGCGCAGGCAAGGCAATCGGGAAGCCTTTTTAGCGCGTGTACAGCAAATCTACCAAGACGATCCTTCCAAACTAACGCAAATAAAAGCTCCAGTTCTCTTACTCTGGGGAGAAGAAGATAAATGGCTACCGGTAGAAATGCTTGAAAAATACAAGGAGGTTCTGCCTAATTCCGAATCTATTGTTTATCCTGAAGTTGGCCATGTTCCTATGGAGGAGGTTCCCTCTGTTACCGCAAAAGATGCTATGCATTTTCTCAAAAAACCTATTCTTGACGCTCTTCTTAGTACTCCAAATATTCTTAATCCGTGAGTGAATAGGAAAGAAAATAGCTCTATACTTTTGAAAATCAAATAAATCTCCTAAGTTTGTAGTTGTAATACCTTTTAGAATACAATTATAAATAATGAAAGAGATTAAGGATTTTAAACGCTACCTTACAATAGAGTGTATTTTGGGCTAGGTTTCAGTATTGAGGCCGCCACTTCTTTTTGAAAGGGCAACCACAAGGGATTGCCCCTACTTGGGCAATAGGATTCAAGTTGTTCGTGCTTATCTTCACAGGAGTCCACTCTAAAAAGGGTAATATTGGAAGTAAATGGAATTTTATAAAATTTTTGACAAAATTTTATTCCGTAGTGTTGTGTTTTTGTCTCGAAAAATCCCTCACAGCGAAACTCGCCCCCCATCCCCCCAGAGCAATGCTGTTAAGTTAAGGAATTTAGGAGGTTATGTTCTTGCTTTTGAATTAAATACTTTATATCAGTAGCTCTTTCTTAAGGTTTTACCTCCCCCGCCT
>JAHDHB010000162.1:0-9704 GCA_020631545.1 Saprospiraceae bacterium
AAACCTTTGCAACGACCTGTAAATAAAAGCCTCTACTTGTAATTTCGTGTTAAAAAAACAACAAAATGGAAGCATGTAGTTCAAAGGTAAGGGCGTAAACAACGTAATTATTGCCCATAATCACATAGATTTTTGACGATATTCATGTACAAGGGCACATAGGTTATATTAAGAGGTCTTACGACCTTTTTCACATAGACTCTCTTTTCGTAAAAATCGGTCAAAAAATCCTTTGCAATGCACTGTAAATCATTGCTTCTACTTGTGATTTCGTGTTTAGAAAACAACAAAATGGCAGCACATAGTATAAGAAGATTTAAGCACAGCGTGACGCAAGTCTTGGTTGGTTTTATCGTATGTCCCTATTCAAGAAACGTACATTATATTCCTAAGATCTTATACGCTTCTAAATGTTGAAATTACCAAATGCTTCCTTGGATAAGGGTTCTCCGCTTTCCAAGCAATTTCTGGAAATGGGGATTAGTACTTATCATGATGCTGTGCGATTTGTACAGCATTTGCCCTATGGCAGAAATTCTAGTAAGGTGGCTCTAGAAACTGTCTTGCTGGAAAAGAAGGGGACGTGTAGCACCAAACACGCGCTACTCGCCCAACTTGCTAGGGAAAACGAAATTTTGGGTGTTGATTTAATGCTTGGAATTTATCGGATGCAAGAGTCGAATACAAGGGGCGTTGGAGCTGTTTTGGAAGCACATGATTTAAGTTATTTGCCAGAAGCACACAATTATCTTCGCTTCGAAGGACTGCGGTTTGATTTTACGAAGCCTTCTTCGAACAAGCTCTTATTTGAGCCTGCATTAGAAGAAGAATTGATGATTTTACCTGCTCAAATAGGCACGTTTAAGGTTGACTATCACCAAGCATTTTTAGCTGATTGGTTGACAAAAAGTGGCTTGGCTGCAAAATATACACTAGACGCTATTTGGAAAATTAGAGAGGCTTGTATTCAGGCTTTGTGAAATAATAACTATAAATGGAACAGGGAATTATTGATGAGGATATCCTAGAAAAGAATCAGGCAAAAGTACAATATGCTGGCTTTTGGGTGAGATTTGGGGCAGTGGTTGTTGATTTTTTGGTGTTTTTACCGATTGTATTGTTGAGTGTATTCAACATGTCAGATTGGAAAATCTTGTGGGTACATATTTTACTTTCGCTACCGCAATTTTTCTATAAGCCGATTATGGAATGGAAATATGCTGGTACTTTGGGGAAAATGGCCTTAGGCATTACCTTGGTGAATAAAGATTATGAGCCGAAAATCACTTCGGAGCAATCCATGAAACGTTTTTTAGTTTATTTTGCTTACTACGTTTCCGCCTTATTTGTCAGTAGCTTGCTGTATTTTAATCCAGAGTTCTTAGAAGCGAAGGGTTTGATTGCTATGTCAGAATTAGAGCCTCCAGAAAATCAATCGGATTGGATGAGTTCTTTTTGTGCAGGTTTTCTGTTTTTCTCTATCTTTCACATTTGGTTAAGCCCTTATAAACAGACTTGGCACGATAAGTTTGCAGGGACTTTTTGTATCTACAAGGATAAATAAGCATCTATTTGTTTTCGGCGCTTTGCTTGAAAGGACACGTTGACAAAGGACAAAGGACAAAGGAGAAAGGACAATCTTCGATTGTTATTGTGAAAAGTTTTGACTTGTACAAGCCTCTAAAATAGATATACTAGTAGTCTTACAAGATTTCAGTTGTTTTAACCTTACCCAAAAGGGATGAGCCTCGTGGTACGTTTGGAGCGTGGCTTTTGTGGACTGGCAACGTACTGCGTTTCTCATACACCTAAAGTATTAGGCGAATGTTCTTGCCTAGTTTTTATAATCTCGAAAGCAATTGAAGGAGCGAGGTGTCAGGAAAAAAGCCCTGACACCTCGCTTTTGAGGCTATGTTAAATAATACCTTTATTGCCTAAATAGCGTTCAGCATCTAAGGCGGCCATACATCCTGTACCTGCTGCGGTAACAGCTTGGCGGTAAACGTGATCTTGGGCATCGCCACTAGCAAAAACGCCTTCGATATTGGTATGAGAGCTATCCGCTTTCGTTATGATGTAGCCTGTTTCGTCCATCTCAAGCCAGTCTTTAAAAATATCGGTATTCGGCTTGTGCCCAATGGCAACAAATAAGCCTGTAACAGCGATCTCGCTAACTTCTTCCGTTTTATTATTGATGACTTTTACGCCTGTAACGGTATCCTTTCCTAAGACATCCACGGTTTCAGTGTTCCAATGAATGATGATGTTTTCTTTTTTAAAGACGCGTTGTTGCATGATTTTCGAAGCACGCATTTCGTCTCGGCGAACAAGCATATGTACTTTTGTACAAAGGTTAGCCAAGTATAGGGCTTCTTCTGCTGCGGTATCTCCTGCACCAACAATCGCCACCTCTTGTCCTCGATAGAAAAAACCATCACAAACAGCACAGGCCGAGACACCGCCGCCACTTTCGGCAAGTCGTTTTTCATTAGGCAAACCAAGCCATTTGGCACTTGCTCCAGTAGAAATAATAACGGTATCTGCATGAACTTCAACACCTTCCTCTGTCCAAACTTTATGTGGGGCGCCAGAGAAGTCAACTTTTGAAATGAATGAATAACGGATGTCTGTCCCAAATCTTGCTGCTTGCTTTTGGAATAATTCCATCATTTCTGGTCCTTGTACACCATCAGGAAAACCGGGATAATTTTCTACATCTGTAGTAATCATTAATTGGCCACCAGGTTCATGGCCAGTATACAAAACGGGTTCTAGATTGGCTCTTGAAGCATAAACGGCTGCCGTATAACCAGCAGGGCCAGAACCTATTATCAAACATTTTACGTGTTCTATTGACATAATTTAGATTAAATTTTCGCTAATGCCCTTATAATTTCGTTGAACATGGGCACTAAAACGCTGCAAAAATAGTACAAAAGAAATTCCCTTGCAACACTTTATAAGTTAATTAGGAGTGAACTGTCAAGCACAAGTTGTTTTAAAAACCTGCCCCAGTTCCTAACACTATTTCAAGCGAATAGGTTTTACGTTAAATCCCTTTTTCTTGAGTAATCGAAGGACACCTTTTCCTCCGGAGAGGTGTCCTGCTCCAATAGCGATAAAAGTAGCATCTTTTTTAATGATTTTTCCGATTCGGTTGGCCATCAGTTTGTTGCGTTCGTAAAGAAGGGGTTTTCGCATACCTTTTGCTTGGCGCTTTACGGCTTTATTCAAACGATTTAAGTCCATTTTGGCGTATAAATCTGCCGTTTTTTTCAATTGTCGGCGAAAAGACTTAATGTTTTTTATGGTCCAGATCAAGGAGCGCATTTGCTCATGAAGAGGGATTTTACCCAAAATGTTTAATTGTTCATCAAATGTTTCGATGCCTGTAGTTTGCAAGCCTTTTTCCTTGGCAAACTCATATAAAAAATGGTCTAGCGCCTCTGGTCTGTCTGCCTTAAATTGGGCTTCCGTCAATAAATTAAGGATAAGCAGCGGTTTATTATGCTCAAGCGCCTTTAAGGCTATACCACAGTTTTTTTGGAGAATTACATCTAATTTGGCGTAATATTTTGGTCGCAATAAATCACTTAGCCCTTGGCCTTGTGGCAACCTCATAGATTGGGCAATTTTGCTAGCATCCACTTCAGCTAAGTCAAATTCAGCAGCGAAAACACTGCATTTTTCTATTTTTTTTAGCAGTACATCATTGCTTAGGAAGGCCCGTTTATCTTTCACATGCATGGTTCCGAAGAGATAACAAGGTGCTTGTACCTTTTCGCCTTCAATTTTCCACAATAAGGTGTTTTTTTTCTTCTTGGTCATCGTCTTGTATTATCAAAGTAAATATTTACAAAAGAAAAAGGATTCATAGTACTTCATCTATAGAACGGATAATGCTTAACTATGTTGTTCCTTATTGTTGAGTTCTAAAAAGGTATGGTGTAAATGATAAACTTGCTGAATAAGTCCAGTTTCTAGATCATTCTTGATAACGAAATCCGCCAGCTCAATTTTTTTCTCATCGGGCCATTGTTTATTGATGCGAGCAAGAACCGCTTCCCTAGGAGCATTATCGCGTTTCATAACGCGCTGTATACGCATTTCTATAGGAGCAAAAACGGTGATCGTTTTATCCATCGCTTTATACGACCCTGCTTCAAATAATAAAGCTGCTTCTTTTAAGGTATACGGTACATTTTTTTGAGCTTCATGCCACTCCATGCCATCAACGTACACCTTAGGGTGAACTAAAGCTTCAAGCGCCTTTAGCTTAGCATTGTCATGGAAGATGATGCTTGCTAAATGTTTGCGGTTCAAGTTGTTATTTTTGTCATAAACCTTTTCTCCAAACAAGTTTTTTAAGCCTTGGACAAGTTCTTCGTCATTTTGCATCAGCCATTTGGCTCGATCATCCGCATAATAAACGGGGATGCCTAGGGTTTCGAATAGGCGGCAAACAGTTGTTTTTCCGCTTCCAATCCCTCCTGTAATTCCGATTTTTAACATAAGTAGCTATGAATTTTGGTGTGTCGAATCCTTAAAAGATAATTTTTAGCTACGTCAAGCAAGAATTCTCCCACAAACTTAGGCATAGGAAAAGAATATTGAAGGGAAATCGAGAATTATTTTTCTAGAGAGGATGTATTTTTACTTGAAGTGATATTTTAGTAACTAATTAGTGGGCTCTTGCCAAAACTTTGTAGTCCGCGATAGCTATCGGGAGTAGAAAGTAGAGCGTAGTGAGATTTACCGTCAATAGTATGTCGATTTTTCGAAGAAAAATCAGTCCTACTACTCTATACCCTCTACTCTCTACTCTCTACATGGTAGTGGCTTCGCCACGTTAGGGAGGATACAAAAAAAGCCCTCCACCCACGTTTTCCTCGGCAGATTATGCTTTGATAAGGAACTAGTGTGGAGAGGAGGACAACCCAAACTTCTTTTGTATATTTTGCTTACTATGTATTTATAAAGTCTTGGATAATTGTAAGAATAAATGCCCGTTTAGCCCTTCATTATCCGTTCTTGTCTGCAAGATAGAGTCTATTTTACGTTGAAAAAAAGGAGATTTTTCGAGTTTGTATGCTCTTTTTTCTTAGATATTTAAAGTCTATCGCGGTTATAAAATGCTTATTTGCATGTTTTTATGAAGCTTAGTGCTTGAATGTTTTGTATGTTCTAATTGAGTCAAAAAATAATAGAAAAATTTGCAGGAAAGACGAAAAAACTTATCTTTGTATTGATTTACTATGTTTTATAAAATAATGCTTAACAAATGAATAATGTAAAAAAGTGGATTTGGTTCTTATTGATACCATTATTATTCTTGACAACGTTGTCTTATTCATTTCATGCTTTTTCTTTAGAAGGAGGTACTGTGGTAGAGGTTATTGGGAAAAATGGAGAAGTCAGTTATGTATTTAATATCTCTGATGCTTATTTAGATACGGAGGGACATCTAACTAACGCCTATAACGGTAAGCCTATTGGATACAAAAGGTGAATTAATTTATACAATGAAAACTTATAAAAGGACGGTGAACCTTTCAAATTTACCTAAAGGTCTCTATTTTATTTCTTTAAAAATTGGAGATAAACGCCTAAAGTACCCTGTTAATCTTTAACTTGAAACAAAAAGTGTAGAAGATTGAGGTAAATTCCCATTGTCATTTGATTTTTTATAGAGTCTATGCCCGACTCAATAGCCCTATCAGTCATACGTTCTGCGTATTTAAAGGAAGAGGTTCGTCCTCATTCATCATTTTTTAGCAGAATTATTTAGTATGAAAAAATCAAAGTGTTTTCAGCTTTTTTCGGCAATTGCAATGGAATTTAGCCTTAAGCAATTGAATAAATTTTTAATACAATCAACAAAAGGGAGTGATAATTTAACACTTCGATTATTTAAGATATTAAAGGAATATTATCTGACGCCAGATAGTACAAACTTGCTCAAAATAAATGTTTTTAAGAAGTTATATGGAACAAGAGTTCCTTATGAGGATACTAAACTAAGGCTACAACTTTCTAAGTTTACGCGATTTTTGGAAATATTCCTTATCTCAAAAGTAGTTAATGAAAAATCCTTTTTATTCCATTTGGAATTAGCAAATACTTTCAGGCAATTAGGTCTAGAACAGTCATATCTTGAAACACTAAATAAAGGAATAGGTGAAGCTGTAAAATTTCCCGAAGCTCAACGCTTTTTTATTCTAGCTCAGTGTCACAAAAGCATCTATTTATATCCTAAGTCAACAATGCGAGATAGAAAAAAGTGTATGAGGATTTCAAAGGCTTATCAAAAAAAATACGAGCTATTGAATTCTTTATTCTTCTGTTGTGAAGAATTAGTGAGACTTAAAATGTATGGGGAGAAATTGGAAAATGGATTTTTCGATGAACTCCATCATGTACTATTGAAAAGTGAAAAAAGTGATGTTTTATTGATTCAGTTCCTTGCCTCTGCTGCAAAATTATTGCATAAACCGAATCTTGAAGATTACATCGCGTTAAAAAATAGCTTTTTTGCAAATTATGAGCGCCTTGATTCTGAACAAGGTTCAATTCTTAATTGTCTTTATAATATAGTCAATATTATAAAGGATGATAATCGACTCCCTAAGCTTTTTGAGCTATTAGAATTTGGAGTAAAGCATCATTATTTTATTGAAGGGGGAATAATGGATGCTACACAATTTAGTAATATTGTTCATGTAGCTTGCAATCTAAAGAAACTGAAATGGGCAGAAAATTTCATACAAACACACCTTCAATATCTTTCTTCGAATCCTAGAGATCTAGAGAATACAAGGATCGTATATACTGCTCAAATTGATTTTGCAAAGGGAAACTATAGTGCTGTACGAACAAACTTACTAGCACATGAATCCAATGATTTTACCTATAAGTTTAAGAAGTACATTCTACTTTTTAAGGCGAATTACGAGTTAAAGGCCTACGATATTGTTTTGGAGATGCAGCCTACTTTTCAGGACTACTTAGAACGAAAATACAAGGAAGAATTGCTTAGTGATGACTACAAAACGCGCTATGAGAATTTTTACAATGTACTAGAAATGATTGTTGAACTTCCTTATAAAAATTATGACAAAGAAGAAATTTCAAAGCTCTTAACGAGTATTCGAGGGCAAATAGCAGAAGGGAAATGGTTGCGTGCTAAGTTATTAGAAGTATAGCTGTGAGCGGGAAATAAATTAGGCTTAAAAAAGGAAATATTATACAAAGAAAAAACCCAAACTATTTATACAAATAATCTGGGTTATAAAAGTTGGCCTACCATAATGTAGGGTAGGGGCATTAGTCATCCTTCATAATCATCATCCCCTAGTGCATATTTTTCATTATCCTTATAATTTAGGATGTCTTCTTGCCCAAAAACATCTTCCTCTTCAATATCATAGAGGAAATAGTTTTTATACTTAGGTTTTCCTTTTGTTTTAGGGTTGAGTTTCTTATTCCGTTTCTTATATCCAGAACCCTTTTCTGGATTAGACTTGTTAGACATGATGAAGTTCGTTTAAAAAATCAACAATTAGATGGATACAAGGTGTAGTTTAACTACAAGCCTATACGAAAATAAATAAGTTGATGGATAAACAAAAATCCTAAGGCAGTTTTATGCCAAATCTCCGGATAGCCAGTAGTTGGATTCAAAAAATGCCCATATTATAGTTGTTTTTAATGGGCATAGTTTAAATTTTATACAAAAAAATATGACGTTAGGGAAGTATACCTTTATACTTCAAGAGCCTTAACGATATAAAGATGAAATTTAACCTATTGTCGAGGTCTATTGTTTTTTGCTTCCATGCTTTTGGTCGCATGAGGAACGAGCATTAGACGACGTTTTTCGATGAGTTTTCCTGTTACGGTGCAGACTCCATAAGTTTTTCGGCGAATACGTCCTAGCGCGTTTTCCATATGTCGTATAAAACTACTTTGACGAGTGGCCATTTCTGCCAAATACTCCATTTCTGAAGTTTGGGAACCTTCTTCGTAATCTCCTGGTCGAGAAGGCTCTCCCATTTCATTAAGTTCTTTTATCTGGTCATGCAAATATTGTAGCTCATTTCTTGATTTTTCAAGCTTTGACTCAATAAGTGCCTTGAATTCTGCTAGCTCTGCGTCGCTATAGCTCGTTTTTTTTGCTTTATTCTCCATAATTGAATGTGTTTAAGATGTAATATTTGACAAAATAAAAAATAGTACTCCAATTTCATGAATTGGAGGTGGGGCAATAAGTTCGAGGGCCAACTGTACTCTTCATAATTGATGTGTGTTAAGTATTTTTCAATATAAAGAACAGCAAATATCCTCAAATTAGGTTCCCCATTTTTTAAGATGCCATTGCAGTCTCTCGCATTTAGGTTAGAAAGTTAAATAAAATGCGATAGTAAACAAAAAACTCCAAGGTTATATCCTAGTGTCTTTTTTTTTGTGACATAACGCTAGCATTGACATGGTTAGTATATCCTTTAGGAAAATAAAAAATCAATAACTGCGAGTTGAATCTATTTTAATGATTTTTTAAAAAGAAGGCTCTGCACAGGCCACCGCATTAATAGGGCAGAAACCAAGGCGCTACTTTTCTGGAAACGGTCTTTTCCTTTACACACTATTTTTTTAGCGACTAATAATAAATCCAATCTTTCAACCCATATCGAGTTAAAAAGTCCGATGATTTCCACTTAAAATAAAGCTTTGCTTGTAGGTACCTGCCTAGTTCAAATCCTTTCGATACAATTTTTCGAAGGAAATTAGTTTTGGGGGATAAGTATTGCATAGTTCGACTGTTTGATGTTAATAATAAATAAAATGCTTTTGGTTTTCAAGTGTAAAAAAATCTTCTAGCTCAATACCTGTTGAATGATTCATCCCATCGGTGATTGAGCTAGCCTTTTAAATAGAATAAGTTGTTCTATTGGAATAGAGAACGTTGACTTGCTTCTCTATACTTAAATTAACGGAGGAAATCTGAATTAAATCTGTAGAAAATGGCATTTTGCTATTCTTTTCTTAATTTTTTTGTTAAAATCAGGTTAATTTGTCGTGTATTTTATAAAAACCACTTAAAAAATTAGTATTCCGCCCTTATACCGAATTGTTGTTGGTTCGACGTTGTTGATATAGGTAGTTTAGCGCTTTGTGTAAAAGGGTGCTAATATTCGATTATAGATTTATTTTTTTTATTCTATTTTAATGCTGTGTTCAATATTCTCTAAACTGTTTAAAATGAAATTCAGAAATTCGTTTTCCATCGGGGAGCATTTTGGCAACTCGTTCCGTCGCACTTGCTACACAAGTAATTCCTTCTTCCTTTAATAATCTGACCAGTTGGTAGGTGAGCGTCATTTCTCCCATAACTAAAATGACTAACTCTTGCTTGATTTGTAGCTGGAATTCCAAGATTTGAAGGACAATAGCTTGGGCTTGAGCTTTTATTGCATAAGTCGAAGCTAATGGATCCACGGCCGGGAAAGGCCAATCCTGTACCTGCTTATAATGGTACTCTGCGGCTATTTTCATAGCAGCCGGCCAACCTGCTGAGGGATGATGGGTGAGATTGATTAGCATGAGCGGTTGGAATTACAGAATTAGGAATTAGGAATTAGGAATTAGGAATTAGGAATTACGAATTACGAATTACGAATTACGAATTACGAATTACGAATTACGAA
>JAHDHB010000162.1:9714-11551 GCA_020631545.1 Saprospiraceae bacterium
ATACCCACTACTCTCTACATGGTAGTGGCTTCGCCACGTTAGGAATTAAGAGTGGTTCTCCTTGTGGATTGACTTTGTCCTTCATGGAGGAATTTATCCCATCCGTAAGACTCCAAAGCCTTTACTTACCCCTTTCCCTAGTCCTAGCCATTCAGGGAGAATGACATTGACCTCGAAGGCGACATCAAAAGCCACGGTTTGTATAGATTTGAATCGAATGGTCTTTTTTCGTAGGATTTCGGTGATTTTAAGATCCATAAATTCTTCTATTCTCCAACCAATTCCTGTAGCAAAGGAAATGATATTTCCAATTAGGATACGTTCTAGAAATTTGGTGTATTCTTCTTTACCTTTTAGCCTATCCCATTCACGAATATTACGTTGATTAAGCGCTAACCAGTTGAAAATACGGTACTTTTGTGCTTTTTCTGTAGCATCTAACTCAAATTCTCTTTCACTCATTTTGATGATGTTCATTCTGTGCGGTTTTCCTTTTATGAACAAATCTTGAGATGGACGCGCGAAAAATTTGGTGGCTTCATCTACCCCCTGATTGATGAAAAACAGTAGCGGATGCTTTCCTGGTGTGATTTTGTATTGTACTAAAGGATAGCGATAATGAAGCGGTTTGTCTTTATCTTGATTATTGTGGTTGTGAAACCATTCATGCTCATAACCCACCCGTTCAGCCAAGGAGCCACGGAAGGCAGGGACTTCATAGGGTTCGATTTTTGTACCAAATATGACAACAAGTGTTCGTATAGCTTTCATCCAACTAAATTTACTCCCGACAAAAATTATCGGGAGATGAATTAGAAGGACAAAGTTAATATATTGGAACTCACGGAGAACTATTTAGTAAATGTTTTTTTAGTGTTTCGCCTTTCCGTTACCATGTAGAGAGTAGAGAGTAGAGAGTAGAGACTGTACGCCGTAAAGTCTTTACCATTACAATGACTTGATTTTTCTTCGAAAAATCGACTGCTTAATGACGGACAATCCCTCTACCCTCTACTCTCTACGCTTTACTCCCGATTCCTATCGCGGACTACAAGAAGTACAAAGTTGAGCGAAATCAAAAAACATTTTTAATATCGGGTCATTTTTGCGCAGAAGTTCACTCGTTAGAAATTAAAGAGAATCCAGCAAGCGCTTCTTTTGTTCATTAAATTCGGCTTCGGATACAATCCCCTTTTCCTTAAGTTGGGCTAGTTTTTCTAGCTTTTTAAAGGGATCTTCCTCCTCTTCCTTTGTTTTTTTAGCCCGTTCCTTCTCCATTTCTTTAGCGACCTGCTTGCCTTTTTCCAATTCACTTTCGAAAGTTTCTCTGGCCTGATCGAGATCCAAGTCTTCCCAACCTCCACCAGCGCTAAAATGGGACTTGAACGCTTGCCCCAAGGCATAAGTCGTTCCTCCAGAAAGTGCTGACATGGAGACGCCTCCAATGATAGAGCCTAGTCCTGGGATGGCTTTGATGAGGCTAGCGCCATACCGAGCTAGAGAGGTACTCACAATAGCGGTTACATAGCTTTTCCCGACTTCTTCCTTGAAAGAATAGCCGTAAACACGCGTTATTTTTTTGAGCATATCTACTTGAATCGCCGTCACTGCAACGACATCCAAAAGTGGAACAGGTACTAAACCAGCTCCTAGGGAAAGATAAACGTGGTTCATGATGATACTGTCTACCTTGTTATTGTTTGCTTCGTTATTCATAGTTTATTGTTTTTCTTCGCTTTGCTTGAAAAGATGGATTGACATAGGACAAAGGACAAAGGACAAAGGACAAAGGACATTCAACTTCGTTGATTGAAAAATTCTTCAGGCGACTCCCAAA
>JAHDHB010000163.1 GCA_020631545.1 Saprospiraceae bacterium
AGGTCTTTCAGCCTCTTTTTTGGCTTTTTTTTGGCCTAAACTGTCAAACTCAGGAGGTAGTGCCCTTGATTTGTGGACAGCTTTTAGAGAAAATGCCTTCCCTAACCAAGTAGCGCCTTGGGTTGGCTATTTAATGCTCGTCGAAAACTCTGAGAAATCTGCAAAACCGATAAGAATCAATGAACCACATTTTAGAACGTTTAAAGAATTTATAGGTACCTCTTATATGGAACGCTATAAGATTCTTTGTCAAAGGTTGATACTAGAACGACACTATAGCCATTGCTGCTTACTTTGGGGCAAAAGGGATTATTCATATGGCAATGTGTCAGATGATATCTCAATTGCATCCTTTTTACAATCATTTTTAGGGCATTTACTTGGACAACTTTCACAATTTTCAAATACTGATCATGGATAGAAAAAATGGGAGAAGGCATGGGGAAGTATATACAAATCTGGAGGTTGTTCATTTC
Organism: Saprospiraceae bacterium; assembly: GCA_020631545.1. GTDB lineage: Bacteria > Bacteroidota > Bacteroidia > Chitinophagales > Saprospiraceae > JAHDHB01. Next base: position 477 of record JAHDHB010000163.1, read on the forward strand.
CTTTTAGATGAAGTTGGTTATCTTTCTTCTAGCAATTTAGAAAATGTCAAAATACTTGAACCCTCAGCGGGTATTGGTTTTTTTGCTGTTGAGATAATTAAACGATTGGCTATTTCTGCGAAGAAATTTAAATTTGATTTTTTAGAAGCATTGAACAAGAATATTCGACTTGTTGAGTTAAAACTAAGCTCTTTTGACAATTTAAAAGAACAAGTAAAAAATATTGTAATCGAGTTGGGGTTTGATAACCAAGGACTAAAAGAAGATGTTTTTATTAATGCAGATTTTTTAAGGTTAGATTTTCCTTGTGATTTTGACTGTATAGTCGGGAATCCTCCTTACATAAGACACGAATTAATAGATAGAAAGGATAAGGAGTTTTATAAAACACAATACACAACGTTTAAGTTTAGAGCAGATATCTATATTTTATTCTACGAGAAATCATTAAATCTTTTATCAAAAAGGGGAATTCTTTCTTTCATTTGTTCAAATCGTTGGCTATTTAATCAATATGGTCGAGCACTCCGAAAGAAGATAGCCGAAGAGTTTCATCTTTACAAGCTGTTAAACATTGAAAAAACAAAACCTTTTGATGAAGATGTAATTGCTTATCCTTGTATTTCTACGATTGCTCAGGGAGCAAGCGGTTATACTTATTTTTATGAATCGGAGGCGCAAAAAGTAGAACTTGATAAAATAAGCTTTCGAAAAATACAAGCGCCAAAAGATGAATCTTGGTCAAATCTTTTTCTTGACTATAATCTTAATCACAAAGTTTTAAAGAGTATTCCAGAACAAGGGTTTAAAATTGGAATTGGCGTAGCGACAGGAGCTGACAAAATTTTTATTAAAAAGGAGACAGAGTTGAATGGGATAGAAAAAAGTAGGTTAATCCCTATTCTAAAATCAAAAACACTTAAAGGACATAAATTAAACTGGGATAATAGCTATGTCATAAACCCTTTTGAGGGGGATGAGCTGTGTGAATTAGAGCAATATCCTCATTTAGAAGCTTATTTCAATGAAAACAAAGCAGTCTTAATGAAACGACATATCGCTAAAAAAAATGCAAAATATTGGTATAAAACCATTGATAAAATTAAATTAGAACTCATAAAAACACCTAAGTTGTTACTTCCTGATTTAGCTGGAAGTAAATTTCTTTTTATTGATATAGGGAAATTTTATCCACATCATAACGTATACTATATAACGCATAAAGATATTGACTGTTTAAAAATTCTAGCCTGTTTGCTTATGTCTGACTTTATGAAAAAACAACTAGCTCAAATTGGGATTAGGATGAATGGAGGATTACCGCGATATCAGGCACAAACATTAAAAAAGGTAAGAATTCCAATTCTGGAAAATCTAAGCAAAAACAATATTAGGGAACTTATAAAGGCATATGATACTCGAAATTTTGATGTAATGAATGCTATAGTGAATAGATATTGTGCTCAAATCTTTTAAACTCTGGTAGGTAGAGAAAAACTACTATTGTAAAATATCATTTACCTTTGCTACATACTAAAACATCAACCACTATGCTTAGAAATACAAAATTTTGGCTTCTTGCTTCACTTACATTAGGACTAGCTCCTTTCACGCCTGAACCTCATGTTTGGGGCAAATTGAGATGGGTTTTTGGTGGTGCCGTAGGCATGACACCGATGGATTGGTTTGACTTGTTTTTTCATGGATTTCCGTTTATCTTTTTGATTATTTCCTTGATTCTTAAGTTGAAAGAGAGAAAGGGGTAGGCCTTTCAAAGTCGTCTTTGACAAAAGCTTTTTCTACACGGTAAGCTATGGAGGCACTATCAGCCGCTTTTCCATAAGAGAAAACTATCCTTAGTTTTTTAGGAGTGAATTTATCTAAAAATAAAAACTTCACACAAAACAAGCTTTTGACATTGTGTATGTATTTGACTAAGATTTGTTTGAGGCATAACGTCAAGAGCGTGTCCTCGTCCTTGAAATTACCCCATCCCATTTTTAAGCAAAGCAATAATAAAAAGGAAAAGCTATTGAAATTTAGAGAAAAGGTTTATTTTTGTTTAACGCTAGTATGTAATGGTTATTTTTAATTTATACATTTTAAATAACCTCTAATGTAAACCTCAAGTCCCCAAAAATAAACATAATCTAATGAAGCCCACCTCTTCTAAAAACTTAGCCCCTTTCAGCAGTGTCTTTTCTCCAAATTTTCCTGAGTTATTACAAAAGCTACAATGTTCACTCGTTATTACGACTTACCAAGCTGGTAAAGTTCTTCTTATTGGGGCAAAAAATGAGGAGAAATTGAGCATGTTGCCTCGCACTTTTAATAAGGCGATGGGGATGGCTATCAAGGATGATAATTTGGCGGTAGCTACTAAGAATGAGGTCGTGCTTTTAAGGAATTCGCCTGAATTGGCTCAAAATTATCCTCCAAAACCTAATACTTATGATGCTTTGTATATGCCTAGAGCGACTTATTATACTGGGCAAGTAGACATTCACGATCTTCATTGGGGGGAGAAGGAACTTTGGGCCATAAATACTTCTTTCTCTTGCCTTTGCAGTATAGATGAAACCCATAGTTTTGTTCCTAGATGGAAGCCCCATTTTATTGATGCTCTTGTTAGTCAAGATCGTTGTCACCTCAACGGATTGGCCATGCAGGACGGAAAACCGATGTTTGTTTCGGCTTTGGGGCAAGGGAATACGCTACAAAGCTGGAGAGAAAACATTGTTGCAGGTGGAATCCTTATGAATATAGCTGATAATGAGATTATTTCAAGTGGTTTGCCTATGCCGCATACGCCTAGGGTTTGGGATGACAAGCTGTATGTTTTACTATCTGCTGCGGAAAAATTAGTTTGTGTCGATACGGAAAAAGGCACTTATGATACCGTTGCTCATATTCCTGGCTTTGTACGAGGAATGGCAAAACTTGACGATTTTGTTTTTGTTGCGACGTCTAAACTTCGAAAAAATTCTTCCACCTTTAGGCATTTAAAAATAGCCGACAAAGCCAATACAGCGGGTATCAATGTGATACATTTACCTACAGGAACTATTGTTGCTAAGCTTTCTTTTCAGATGACGGTGGATGAGATATATGACATTCAAGTACTACCCAATATTCTGCGACCTAATATTCTGAATACTTATACGGATGCGCATCATCGTGCATTAAGTCTTCCTGATGCTACTTTTTGGGCTGTTTCTCCAGAGAATAAGAACGGATAAACAAGTGCCTTGAGCTACTTTTTTAACTTCAATCTAACATTTCGCCACAGATAACAGCTCCTTAACCATACTACCTAAGTTTGAAAAGGCTATTAGGAATACTTTTGTACGGCGAACTAATCACCCATAACACATGAATCAATTTGACAAACAGGATTTCTCTAGACGACAAAAAAATAGTATTGTAAAACTTCGAAAAACAGCCATTCGCATTCAACGAAAAATGGACATAGGTTCTTTTAGAAAGTTGACAAACTCTAAGCAAAAACGACTATTAATGCGTTTAAAGCGTTATGCTTTGCAATTAAAACGTTGGGGGATAAGCCTTCGCATAGGAGCTAGTACCTCCGCCTTGGCTATTGCCCTTGCTTTGGGAACGCCTGTCTCTGCACAGACTTTTACGGAAAAAGTAGGTTTAGATAATCCTCTAGATGGAGTCGATGTGGGCCTGCAATCTGCTGCTAGTTTTGTTGATATTGATGACGATGGTGATATGGATGTTTTTATTGGCAATTCTGGTGAAAGCATCTTTTTCTATCAAAATACGGGCTCAGCCACTAACCCTATTTTTACAGAACAAACAGGTAGCACGAATCCTTTTGATGGTTTAGTATTAGATAGTTATTCCCATTCTAGACCAACCTTCGTGGATATCGATAATGATGGCGATATGGATGCTTTTATTGGTGAACATGACGACGGCATTATGTATTTTGAAAATACAGGAACTCCAATAATACCGACATTTACAGAACGTACAGGACAAAACAATCCGCTTGATGGAGTCGGTGATTCCGGTTTCTATGTAAATTTTCATCCGATTTTTGCAGATATCGATGATGATGGCGACTTTGATGCTTTTATTGGTGAAGGAGGAGCTTCCGTTCTCTACTACAAAAATACAGGTACTAATACAAATCCTGTCTTTACCCAACAATCGGGTGTTGATAATCCCTTAGATCTAGTTGTTATTGTAACGGACTTTGATGCTACTCCAGGGGTTATAGATTTGGATCAGGATGGCGATCTGGATGTTTTTGTAGGAATGTACAATGGAAATATTGATTACTACGAAAATACAGGTTCAGCTAATTCCCCCTACTTCGTTGATATGTATACTACAAATCCTTTATACGGTTTAACTTTCTCAAAAGAGACCGTCCCTAGTTTTGTCGATATCGATGATGATGGGGACATGGATCTTTTTGTTGGATTCTATGAGGGCCAGCTAAGGTATTTAGAAAATAATACCATCATTCTTTCTGCTGAGTTAAGTTCTTTTGAAGCAGAAATCCAAGGAGCTGAAACGCTATTGACTTGGCAAACAGCTAATGAGGAAAACAATAGAGGATTTGAAATTCAACGTGCAGTGAATGAAGAACTGGATCGCAATGAATGGACGAGCCTTGGTTTTGTGGAGGGCAATAACAACAGTAATACGCCTCAAAACTATTCTTTTAAGGATAAGGAGCCTCTAGTGGGTACGAATTATTACCGCTTAAATCTAGTGGATCAAGATGGTAGTTTTGAGCATTCGAATATCATCAATGTTGCCTTCGATATTGAGAGTCAATATAACATCAGCGTAGCGCCTAATCCTGTGCGAGGCGATGCATTTACCGTTTCTATTTCTACTAAAGTGGAAAATGCAGGAACAATTTCCATTTATGACACAGCGAATCGTTTGATGCATACCCAAGCATTCTCTAGTACAAAGACGACGATATCCACAGAACATTTACCCAGAGGAATTTACTTTGTTTCGATTGACTTAGAAGAAAGAATGGTTTGGAGACGAATTGTTGTTCAATAGAAGGAAGCTAGTGGTTCAATATTAAAAAAGGTGTCTAGCAAAAATGCTAAACACCTTTTTTTGATAGACTCGTAAATATTCAGATAAAAATCGTTCTACTCCGCCTTGGTCTTATACAAAATGCCACCTAAACGCCAAGCCACGTATCTTAATCTATCTTTGTGAATTTAAACAATTTATCTAGACTTCCTAGCCGCATTCTTAGGAGATAATTGCCTGCTGGAACGTTTGCCATATCAAGTTTTACTTCATTGTAGCCCTCAAAAGCTTCTACTTGGCGTGAAAGGACTTCCCTTCCTAGGGGATCAAATACGGTGAGTAGGACTTCTTCATCTAAAGACAAGGAAAAGGCTACTTTAACGGTGTTTCCTTCTACGGGATTAGGGAAAACATAGACTTCGCCATTATTGCAATCCGAATGGACAATGATAACGCCACTATTGTTTACCGTTCCATCATAATCGTATTGCATCAGTCTGTAGTACTTTGCGCCGCCTATAGTATGCTTGTGAATGTAGTTGTAGTATTGTGGATCATTGGTTGTTCCTGCACCTTTAATATATCCAACTGGCTCGAATTCAATGCCATTAGGGCTGTATTCTAAAACAAATTGCTTGTTGTTTGTTTCTGAATAAGTTGACCAAGACAAATAAGAGGTACATCCTTCAACTTCTCCTTGAAAAGCGATTAATTCTATAGGTAGAACGATGAATTCTACTTTATAGTCTTCGGTTTCTCCATTAACAAAAGTACCTTTATAGTCTCCAAAAGAAGGTGGAGAATCAAACACCCGTACTCTTATGCCTACGGTTCCACCAGCATAAGTAGGAGGAACATCAACGGTTATTGATACGGTAGAAGTAGCCATTTTATTCCCTGTTGAATCGGTATACATAATATCGAAGGTGCCATCATAATCCCAATCAATCCACATGCCTGCATCCAAGGCTAATCCGGAAGAAACAGAACTCATCGTTATATCAATGGTGACCGTGGTATCTGGTGCTATGACCGTAGGAATCGTAACGCCATCTTCATCATTAAAATTGCTCTGGTCATCGGTTGTACCTTCCGAACTATTCGGAAAGCCATATTCTCCATCGACGGTATTGCCTAACCAAAAGGAGGCTATATTTACTGGTACGCCACTTGGATTTGGTTCTGGGAGCATTACATTGGCGGCTTCTTCATAAAGATCGGTATCTAAATCGCCCAAATCTGCTAGGACTAGTGGGTAAACGGTCAAATAAATCTCGGCCATAGTGCAAAGAGGCTGAGGGTTTACTAGCGTTACATCACAAATTTCGTAGGTATAAGAATCTGGGCCGCTATAATCTAAAAACGGGGTATACAGGAATGTCCCATCACTATAAAAAACGATAGTTCCTCCTGTTTTTGTACTAAGGGTGTCTATAGGACTTGCTGTTCCTGCTGGATCGATTTGGATTCCATTGAAGGATAGCGGGTCGTCATTTAAATCACTGTCATTTGTAATAAAGTCGCCGATTACAGGCCAATTTAGGGAGGTAGACGCGAAGTCATCTCCTGCAAATGGCGGATCATTGGCTAGGTTATTCTCATCTGTAAGGATTTCGATATTCACGATAGCTTGATCACAGTTGGGCGGATTATTTTCATCACAGACTTCGTACTCAAAGGAATCATTACCTGAAAAACCAGCGAAAGGGACATAGACAAAACCTCCATCAGAATCCACCGTTACCGTACCATTCGTAGGAAGAATGATTGGTGTTTGATTGACCACTAAATTTCCTCCTAGTACATTGACATCATTTACAAGGATATTACCGTCTACAGGAGTATCTTCAAAACCTATCGCATCATCGTCATTGGCGATAACGCTGCCGGCATTAGAAATAGTCGGATCAGGGATAGGGGCTACATCAATATTCAAGATAGCGGTATCGCAAGCCACGGGTAGGCTGTTATCACAAATTTCATAAGGAATCATTACATTTCCAGAGAACCCGAGCTCAGGTGTAAATAGGTAGGTTCCATCCGGGTTGATGTCTAAATCACCAGCATCAGGAATCATCGTTCCCGAAGTATCTGTACCTGGTACCGTGAGGAAGCTTCCACTATTAACGAAAGTGCCTAAATCAGCAGGGTCTTCAAATCCTGTAAAATTGATGTTATCTCCTTGGGGATCCCAGTCATTGTTTATGACGCCGCCTGCCACAGGCTGATCCACTAGGGTATTGTTATCGTCATTGACGGCGATGATGGAATTGGTCGATTCTTCTCTCCAATCTTGGTCATTGCCTGGGTTGTCAATGTCTGGATGTGTGCTAGGTTCTTGACCGCTATTGGTAGGATCTGTACTAGAGATATCATTATCATAACCATCTAGAAGGCCATCTCCGTCAGCATCTGTATTGCCACCAGATGTTCCTGTATTTGCAGGAGAATTGGAATCTGCAACACCATCACCGTCAGTATCATGTCCTTCCACGGTGTCCGGTAAGCCATCATTATCGGTATCATCATCTAGATAGTCTGGATTATCGGTGCCATCGGTATTTTCAGGGGTGATGCCTGCCCCTCCAAATTGGCCTATGGTACTAGGTATTTCGTAGGCATCATTAAGGCCGTCACCATCTGTATCCATTGTTGGAGGGATGTAATTAGCTGTTGGTTGGGCTTCTGTATTATCTACAATGCCGTCATCATCTGCATCAATATCCAAGAAGTTAGGTAAGCCTGTTCCATCTTCGTTCGCATTTGGGTAGGAATCTGGCTGGCCATCATTGTTATTATCTGTTCCTGTTAGCACTAGAGCATTGCTAGAATTTTCTGCCGAACCGTCATTATCACTATCGCCATCTACGGGGTCACTAAATCCGTCTCCGTCATTGTCATTGGCTAGTGAACCATCAGGGTTAATATCATCTACAAGTCCATCTCCATTAGCATCGGTTCCGCCTGCTTCTATAATATCAACAATTCCGTCATTATCAGAGTCAATATCTAATTGATTAGGAATGCCATCGTTATCTAAGTCGTCTTCAGGATAACTATCAGGAGTGCCATCATTGTTGGTGTCTTCTCCCGTTAGTTGTTGTGCATTCGTTGAATTTTCAGCGGTACCATCATTACCCACATCGCCATCCACGATATCTGCAAAACCATCGTTGTCGCTATCGGTCGGATTGTCTACGTAGCCATCACCGTCGGTATCTGTTCCTCCAACTTCGACGATATCAGGAATACCATCATTATCAGCATCTAAGTCTTCTTGATCAAGAATGCCGTCACCGTCGGTATCTCCTTCAGGATAACTGTCAGGAATTCCATCATTATTGGTGTCTTCGCCTGTTAGTTGTTGTGCATTTGTTGAATTTTCGGCAGTCCCATCATTCCCCACATCGCCATCCACGATATCCCCAAAACCATCGTTATCGCTATCCGTAGGATCGTCGACATAACCATCACCATCGGTATCCGTACCCCCCGATTCTACAATATCAGGAATACCATCGTTGTCAGCGTCTAGATCCTGCGTATCTGGTGTTCCATCATTATCGGTATCCGCGTTAGGAATAGCGTTACCACCATTGTTGGAGTCAAAAAGATCTGCCAGTCCGTCACCATCGGAATCATTGACCAAGGTACCATCTGGATTGAGATCATCGACAAGACCATCGCCATTGGTATCCTCACCATCCGCTTCGACGATATCAGGAATACCATCATTATCAGCATCTAAGTCAAAATGATCAGGAATATTATCCCCATCGGTATCGAAAGATGGTTCTACACGACCATCATCATTTTCTCTAGTAGGATCATTGTCATCATCATCTTCATAAGCAGGACTACCGTCACCGTCATTATCTGCTAAAGGGTCGGATATCGTTTCTTCTATGTCAGGAATCCCATCATTATCGTCATCCTCATCAATATGATCAGGAATTCCATCATTATCATGGTCTGGTGCTACGATATTGAGCGTAGCAACTGCTTCGTCATCTTCACTTTGATCCCCATCGTCATTATTTGGTTCAGAATCGACATCTGCTAGGTCGGAATGGAAAACTTCCACTATATTTTCTACTTCGGTTAAGTCACTAACTTCTGCTTGTATTACAAGGGCGCTCGTTTCATTTCCTAGCACCGTTCCTTTATTCCAAATACCCGATACAGGATCATAGGTACCTCCACCGTCATCACTAATGTAAGTGAGTCCAGCAGGAAGATTATCCCTAAGCAAAACGCCTGTTCCTGCGGTCAAAGAGTTGTTGAAAAGTGTGATAGTGTACGTTACAGTATCGCCTAAGAATGCATTAGGAGGCGAGACGGTTTTACTGACTTCCAAATCGACGGCTGCGGTCACAAAAACGACGACATCGACCGTATCACAAGCGGGAATCGTTTCTTGATCGCAAATGTAATACTGGAAGGAATCAACACCATTAAAGTTGGTGCTTGGCGAATAAATTACTTTATCATCAGTAAGATCCAGAGGTGTTCCATTATCATAAAGAGAAACGGTTCCTCCTTCTACGGTAAGGCCATTGGAGGCGTCTGTTCCTGCACTAACGAGTGAAAGGTCGCCGTTATCTGGTTCGATATCATTGAGTAATACACAAATAGTATCATTTGTATTTTGGGTGGTGACTTCGTAATCCGAAATGCCTATTGGGGCTTGATTCTCGATAAAAACAATGACTAAAACCCCAGTGACGCACATCGGTGGGCAACCGTCATCACAAACATCGTACGAAAAGGTATCTTCTCCTGAATATCCTAAGTTGGGGACATATTGAATTAGTCCATTGGATTGCACGGTAGCAGTTCCATTAGTAGGTTGTGTGTTAAGGGTGACGGTTAAATTATTATTTTCAGCATCACTATCGTTTCCTAGTACATTTACATAGAATTGTTGGTTGAGTACAGTCGTATCTGAATCTAAGGTAATGTTTGGCGCTGTATTGGTGTTTATCACATTAACTTCTACGGTCGCTACGGAACAAAGAATAGGTATAGGAGAACCATCATCACAGATTTCATATTGAAAGGAATCTGACCCCGTGTAGGTTGGAGCAGAAGTATAGGTAATCGTACCATCTAAGTTCGGCACTGCTGTTCCATTTGAAGGAGGAATGCTTATAGTAAGGGTTGCAAAGTCAAGATTACCGTCAATATCCGAATCATTGGTTAGGACAGCAAAAATACTTGCTACGCCCATACAGGCAATTTCTGTATCATTTTGGGCAAAAGGTTCGTCATTTACGGGGGGATTTACGGTGACTGAAACCGATGCAATATCGCATAATCCAGAAGGATCGCAAATGACATAGTTGAAATTATCCACTCCTGTAAATCCTGCATCAGAAGTATAGCAAATGGTGCCATCTGCTGCGATGATAACGGTTCCTCCATTGCTTGTGCTTCCGTCACTACCAAAAGTTCCTGCACTTATCGGTGGATTAATATTGTCATTTTCAGGGTCAGAATCATTGGCTAAGACATTGAAACAGGTTTGTTCTCCTTGCTCGGCTATTCCCGTGTCGTTATTGGCAATGGGGGGATCATTGACGAAAGGTAAAATGACTACTTCTACGATGGCCGTATCGCATTGCATGGGTATGCCATTGTCACAAATATCATAGATAAAGGTTTCTGTACCAGCAAAATTAACCGGTGGCGTATAGTCGACATAATCATCTGTAGGATCAGTCGGTGTCCCATTATCATTTAGGCTTGCTGTTCCTCCTTGATCAGGTGGTGAGATGATAGACGTCAAAGTTATAGGATTTCCATCAGCATCAGAATCATTGGCTAAGACATCAATGGTAAGTGGAATATTGACCTCTGTGGTATCATAATCATTAACCGCTATAGGGGGATTATTCACGTATTCCAAGCCAAAATTATTCGAACAATCTACTAGGCCTAGTGCCGTAAATTGTGCTGTTTCTAGATTATCCGTTGTCAATGCTAAGCTTCCATCTACAGGAAGATCGATGTTGATAACATAATTTCCTGCTATAGC
>JAHDHB010000164.1 GCA_020631545.1 Saprospiraceae bacterium
CATCACATACGGTTCCTATAATGGAATCATCAGGACAGTATTCTTTTCGTAAAATGGTATTTCCCTGCTGGGCTATCCAAATTTCTTCGCCTGAACCGATGGAAAAACTGGTTCCTTCTAAACCGCCCACTTCTGCGTAAATGCCGCCACCAACGTAACGATGCACTCTACCAAGACTAGATAGAACATAATGCTCACTTGAACTTTCAGGAATACTAACGTCAATACTGGTGAAAGATCCTTTTGAAAATACGCCATTTCCTTGTTCCCAATAATTGAGGCCATTCTCTCCTACCGTTCTTGCGTAGCCTGAGCTGGTGACATCCACTCGATACATATCAGGATAAGTATAGTCTACGAGTATCCAGTTCATGCCATCCCATTTGTAGATTTTTTTATCTGTTCCAATACTAAAAATGTGTGTATTGTTAATACCGATGTCGATGCCAGTGCCTCCTTGCGCCTGGAATGCGTTGCCATCCCAACGATGAATAGTATTGTCTGTAGCAATAATCCAGGGCCAACCATTGCCATCTACGTCTATGCGTAGAGCGAGGGGGGTATTGGCAAACTCATCCCAAGCTTCAGTACAGGTATTAAAGTGATACACTTTATTGTCATTCCCAACGATATACGTCTCACCGCCACCAGAGCCAATATCTATCGCTGTACCTGCTAATTGGGTGAAAGTAAAATCTGCTATGCAATTGCAATTCGCATCATAGGTCGAATAAACGAATTGCACACAAGGATCATTAAAATCACAATAGGCCCCAAGGGTGCAATCACCATTGGTTTCATCGAACATATCGCAAACACCATCATTATCAGCATCTTCTACAATGCCTGTACAATCACAATTACTATCAAAAGTATCGTTTACGGTACAAGGATCGCCATCGTCACAGGCAAAATTGATGGTACAATCATCGCAAAAATCTGGGATGCCATCATTATCGTTATCTACAGCATCATCTCCTCCTGTGCAAATATCATTGGTATCACAAACACCATCACCATCAGCGTCAAGTAAATTGCCTAAGCAATCTAGCTCACAGGCAATACTTTGCGTTGATTTCCTAAGGATAATTCGGGTGATGACCCAATTGGCCTCACTCCCTCCTTGGTCAGAAAATTCTAGCGTTAAACGTCCATCATTGACATGCACAATAAATATTTCATTGAAATAGTTGCCTGCGGTCACATCTACATCGGCTAGCACGACTTCCCCTTCTGCTTTTACTTGAATATCATCGTGATCGTAGGTGTCGCCGAAGGTAATCCACACTTCCCAATTGCCATCTTCTACCTTGGCTTCGAAGGTATTGGGCTCGCTGGAGTAAATAATATCTCTATTCAAATTATTCCCACTACTCGACCCATGATCAACGGCATTTAAATTAGTGGGATTAACCCAGCCATAATTCACTTCATTGGTACTCGGCGTAACTCGAATGGCATCAGTCCATAGGGGCGAGGTAGCCGTACCAGGATCGAAGTAGTATTCGCCATTTTCTGCCACACTTTGTACCAAATCATTGCAAGGCACAGTAGCTAAAACCGATAGGCCAGAATTGTAATAGGTGAGGTCATTCATGGTACTATAGTTCAAGGATTCTCCGTGGACAGCTCGATTTTGAAAGGCATCCTTCACCGCTTGCCGATAAACGGCTTTATCAGGTACGGCACAACGAAATTCATCGAGGTATAAGCCAATGTTATTGAAAGGAATAGCAGGCGCAGCAGCAGGGGCATTTCCATTAAACCCAAAGTCAAGAATACTTGGATTATTGAATATGCTAAAATCTACCGTCTGATTGTTTTGCATGGAAACAATGGTAGGATGGGAAACAATGGAATTGTTATTGTCATACAAGTAGTTATCATGATATTGCGTAGCATAGGGTAGTAGCCGTTTGTTGTCAAAATAACCATTCATCAAGGTATTAAAAGCGGGATAACGACTGCCCCACCAAGGATCAAAACGATTAATCCAATTCAGGGAGTCCAACCCTGATTCCCAGCCACTAATGCCTACCGTTTGCAAGGCGCGACCAATATAATTGGCTTTGATGGAATTAAAAGGATCGTTTTGGACATAATCCATCTGATTACGATACGCTTGTGCTACCTCGGGACCATCTGCTGAGCGCCAATAGTTCCAAATGCCATAATAGTTGCCAATAATGACGTTGCGATCAATATTATGTCCTCCTCCCTGATTCATTTTGGGGCCATAACCACAACGATAGAAAACATTTTCCACCACCGTTTCTCCCGCATCAAAATCATCCATGAATATCCCTGCTCTCGGAACGGGATAGCCAATGACGCTCATCATGTGGTGGAAGAAGTTGTGTTGGAAATAGTTACCAAATGTCCACATCGAATTTCCAGTGTACATGGCCCCACCGTCCCCTTCTTCTACACCTGTATTGAAGGTTTCGTTTAACTCCACAAAGTGATCCATGCCTGCAAAAGTGATGGGTTGGCCATTGGTATTATGGCAAAGATTGTTGCGCAAAATATTTCCTGCGCCAGCAATACCTACAAATTTTCCATAAAAGTCCTTGGCATAGAGCATGGTATAGTGGCAATTCTCCACGTAATTATTACCATGCGTCACGGAACTCGGCGTATAACTACCACCATACAATCGACATCCTTTTGCATCAATCATATCACAACTCAAGATGCCATTATTGGTGCCATCCCATATGTTGAATGTCGTAGAATTACTATTTTGGACCACGATGCCTGCGACACGGACATTGTTGCATCCTCCTCGGATGTTAATCACGCCATCCCCATTAGGCGTAAGCCCTATGTTTTGAACTTTAAACTTTTCAACTCGTACATTACTCGCCCCAACGATGTCTATAAACATAGGCCCTGCCCAGACCGCAATTTTTGTGGAGGCCGTAATTTCAGGCGTAGTCGGGTAAATATAAAGCTTGTTATCAATTTCATCAAAAAACCACTCCCCAGGCTCATCTAGCTCGTACAAGAGGTTGGAAAAATAGACTTTTTTGATGAAATTGTGATCTTTGACCCCATATCTCGTCCCATCCGTCGTCTGAATGTAATTTCCATTATAAGTCGCTGTTGATAAATAGGTTGACTCTTTTAACCAAACGGCTGAAGTGTAGCCTGCCATCGATGCTTTTTGGTGTCGCTGAATTTCTGCTTCCCAAGCTGCATTGTCAATCGCAAATTCATTGACCAACTGAAAGGCGTAGCCTTTTGGATCGGCATGCGTTCCCTGTGTTCCAACGACTTCATTTTGATTTAGAATACCACTATTCTCAAAAATGGCATTCCCCACATTCGGATAACGGGCTATAGAAATGGCCCTGTCCTCAAAAGACAGGCGACAAGTCCCCGCTTGCAACAGTGTGCGCATTTCTGTATCGTAAATAGTGAGGACATGCAATTTATTGACTGCCTGGCTTTTGATTCTTCCGCCTAGATCATCAGTTACTAGAGAAAATCCATTAGGAATGATGCTCTTCCCGCCATCAAAAATGGCTTTTTCATCTTCAAACCCACTGATAAGCAAGCCATCATCTTGACTATCTAAAGCAACTGTTTGGTCAAAAGAATATCTTCCTCCTCTAATCCAAATCGTTTTCGTTCCAGTGGCTCTTGACAAATCGACAGCCGCTTGTAAAGTAGCTAGGGGTTCATCACATGTCCCTGAATTTAAATCATCTCCGTAAGGTGCGAGGTAGATGGCACTTTGTGTAAAAGCACTGCCTAAACTTAAACCATAAATCAATAGCAATAGGCTGATTCTAAAACAGTTATTGTTTAAAGATTTCATCTGAAGTAGATTTTTTGTTGTCGTTCTGCTATGTTTTTTTAGGTAAACAGCGCTGTTGCCCCAAAAGAATAGTCGGGAATAAATCCGAAATACTTACCTACAATTATAATAATTTTTACTCGTACAAGTAAATACAGATTATAATTCTCATAACTAAAACAGCTTAAAATCAGTTGTTGAATGAATAAAAAATTGCGCAAAATCTATACTTAAGAACTGGTTATCAATTTTTTATTTTCTTGCGAATATCAATGGTGGAAGGAGATCGCTAGCTACTTGACCATTCCAGATCGTGAGAGAATTATCGATAAATTTAGAGCGAAGCACAAAACCAAAAACTCGACGCGGTGCGTTTGAGGCGGCTGCAATGTGGGATGGCTAACGCGCTGCGTCTTCGATATGGCACAGTATTAAGAAAGTACTTGAATCCTTTACTTTTGTAGCGTAGCGACTAAAATTCGTAGTGCCTTGGTCAATAATTATCTTGAGACAATTATCGGTAATTCCAAAAACCAAATTTGAGATAATGGGACACTCTCTCACACTCACACTATATTTCTCGATATAGCATTGTGCTTTCCTGAAAATCCTTCTCACTGTCTTCACAAATCCTATTGATACGTTCCGCACTGGTATCCAATATGTCTTGGACGTATTGAATAGTATTTGCTAACGTAGGTAAGGGTATTGTTGAACGTATTAATAGGACTTTGGGAGCTGTATTATAGGGGGTTGGAAGGAGGGAATTGGGTTGGGCTACTTATGTTTTGGGGCTTGGGGAGGAGGGAATAGATTATACTTGATAGAAAAAGTGGGGCTGAAGGTAGGTTCTAAGTGCTGTCTGGATGCTGTGGGGGGAAGTTTGTGGGCGGGGCAGCCTGACGGCTCTGGACGCAAGCATCTCTTCGATTAGGCTTGAGATTTTTTCTTTTGTTGAAATTGGCAATGCTCTTGGTTTTGTGGGGATAAGGGTTGTGAAAATTTTGGGTGGGTTTTGGTTTTGTTGGAGGGAATTTGTAGATTTGATGCAATCATTACATAATATTCTCTTTGACATCAATTATGATTATTAACGAAGATCAAAAAAATAGAATCGAAGACTTCATTTCCTATAAATTGGAGAATAGTACTACTATTACAGAGGTTAGAAATTGGTTAGAAAATTTCGATGAAGAAGATTATGATAAAGCACTGGCTGTATTTGAAAACATAGAATACTTTTCCACTTATAAAGCTGTAAAAAATTACAACGAGAAAATAAAAATAATTTTAGATAAGTATAAAACAAAAAATATCGTTTTTATTCCCATTGGTGCTGCGGGAAAAAGTGGTGCTGCAATGGTGTACTATGTTAAACAAGCTCCGATCACTAAGGATAGAAGATATAAAAGACAATATCATTACATTCGTTCTAAAAAAGAATTGGAACTAGTTACTATTCCCAAAACGAATGTACTTATCGTTCTTGTTGATGATTTTCTAGGAAGTGGACAAACGGCATATGATTTTATTAAAGGAACGAAAAAAGAAATAGGCCTAAATCATTATCTAAAGCTATTTGATGAAAATACTCCGATTTGCATTTTATCAATAGTAGTTATGGCAGATGCGATAAAAAAACTAAAATCAATTGTTGAAGAAGAATATATTTTAGGGGAAAGAAGGCATAAATCTTTTTCATCAAATCGTTCTGTCTTTGGATATCGTCCTAAGATGATTCCTGTAAGAGAGTTTTGCTATAAGTATGGAAAGAGAATGCAAATATCTAAGAAAAAGCGCTTAGGATATGATAATTCACAAGCACTCACAGTCTTTTCTCATACGACTCCAAATAATACGCTTCCAATTATCTGGATGTCTAAATCCTATATATACAAAGGTATAAGAAAAGAATGGATTCCATTATTTCCTAGGTTTGGTAAGGATAAAATTGCTAAAGCAGCACTTTTTCGAAAAGAAAATTGGTTGTTACTTAATAGTTTTACTAATGCAAGAATACAAGGATTTGAAGATCCAAAGTCTGAAAAAGACAGGAAAATAAGCTTCATGTTGATAGGTGTTATTGGTTTGATAAGAAAAAATCGTTCTGTCCCTATAATTTGTCAAATTATGGGTATAACTTTGGACGATTATGGCTTTTATATTTCAGAAGGTCAAAAAAGAGGGTTATTCTTGGACAGTGGAAGTTTAAGTTCTCGTGGAAAATGGGTTTATGATGAATGGAGATTGCACCTATTACTCAAAGCTGAGTTCAAAAGATATAAAAACGCCCCGAAATTTAATCAAGATATTTTGTATGTACCAAAGATATTTCGAGGAAAGACCTGATTAGTTTAGCTTTGCTTAGGAATAAGCATATTAGGCCCGTGGCCTAAGTTTGAATCAAGCTATTTTATACTAAGTAGTCTGTAATACACTTGCTCATTCCGCAAGCTCCATTTCACTGCACGATTACAGACTACTCACTCACGTGAGTAATTAATCAACAAAAGTAAATTAATCAGTGTCCTTTTCTCGAAAAAAATATAAGCAAGAAGCTAAAGCCTTAGGGCATTCCCCTGATTTTATAAAAGAAACGCTGGAGTATGCGCAAATTTTACAGGATCAAGAACTTCCTGTTATTTTTTCTACGAGGCATTTAAGTTTTATATTCGCCCTTGATTGGGAATATTTGAGAAAGCTTGTAAATTCAGATAGAAGCTATTCTTACAAGTTTTATGAAATACAGAAAAGAAAAGGAGGATACCGGCAAATCTCAGTTCCTTTTAGGAATCTTAAGCAAATTCAACAATGGATTAATACTCATATTTTGTCAAAAGCAGCGGTAGCAAAAGAGGCCACAGGATTCATAAAACAACGTTCAATAAAAGATAATGCTTTACCACATGTAGGGAAAAAAGTAATTTTAAATATCGATTTGTTAAAATTTTTCGATACCATCACAGAAAAGAGAGTCTATTACGTCTTCAAAAATTTAGGCTATCATCCTAATTTAGCGGTAGATCTTGCTAAGCTAACGACAGTCACAATGCAAGAAGAATATTTTGATACATTTTCTCCATTTAACAAAAAGCTTTTTCAACACATTATAGACAAAAATATAGCAGTATTACCTCAAGGCGCGCCAACTAGTCCTGCATTATCGAATTTAGTGGCGAAAGAATTAGACAGAAAAATGGTAGAATTAGCCTTGAGGCACAATTGTGTTTATACACGATATGCTGATGACATGACACTTTCTACTGATAATGAAGCTGCCTTGCATGCGTGATATAAATTCAATTATCAGACAAGAAGGTTTTTATATAAATTGAAAGAAAGTAAAGCGGTATAGACAAGGAAGACGACAACTTGTAACAGGTTTGACGGTTACCCATGGAGTACATGTATCTAAGAAATTTAAGAAAGAAGTAAAAAGACATTTACACTTTTGTAGAAAATTTGGTCCTGAATCTCACTTGCAACGCATAGGTATGGGAGATAAACGATTTTACAGAGAGTGGCTATTAGGTAAAATATTCTATATAAAGTCAATAGAACAGGAGGTGGGATATAAGCTTCTAGAGGAGTTTAATGAAATTGTTTGGCCAATTTGATTTTTTATGGTATTTCTTGAACTTTTTTTAATGAAGCATAGTTGTACGTAACGACGCGTTTTAAGTTGAACACTTTCATGCTAGCCCGTCTTGGGCTACCAGTAATTAAAACTCAACATTAAAATGCAATCATTAAATGAAAATTTTAGTCAATTTCAACACTACTTTTCTATAGGTAGATTTGTTGATTGTGTATCGTTTCTATCTGCCTGTTTTTCTGAAAACAGTAAGGGGACTTTGCGTAAATTATATAAGGAAAAAATTCTTCCTAGTAAAGAGTTCTGTAGAATCAATTTCAATACTCTTCAATGCCCTACTGGTTACAAAGCCTATTTCCAGATACTTACTCATCAATATTCAACAATAACAAGACACGACAAATTTCTAAAAAGTTTATCGAAACGACAATTATTGCAAGGTGTTGCCTCATTTCTTGAAAAATGGAATGCGGAGTTAAAGTATAATGCTAAATGGGGAATTGAATTCATAAACCAAGATGCCAATTATCTTGAAACGGAGCGACAAAGTTTAGTACTAAATCATGCAGGAAAAGGATTCCAGTATTTGCTAGAGAATTACTATAAAGAAGCTCCTGACATTGATAATGAGTCGATAATATGGAATTTAGATACCGAAGAAATATTTCTAAATTTATTTAATGAGCTAATGCCTATTAGCCATCTATTGGATTTCTTAGAATTACATTTATTGTTTGACTGGAGCATGGAATTGAAAAATGGTAATGAATTAGTTATTATTCCTCCAAATAATGACGTAGAAAATATTGTAAAAGCTGATTTTAAGGATCTTCTGAAAGGAAAATTTATCTTTCATCTTTTTGAGCCTATAGTAAAAAAAGAACTCATTGATGGCTATTTTGAAATAATCAACAGCAAAAAGAAGCCCAAATCAACTATTGTTGGACCATCTCAAAATACATCAATACAAGAAAAAGAAAATTTTGTTTGGTTCCTTATGCTAACCATTGATGCTGATTTCAAGGTAGAAGAAGAAGTCACATTGTTCAAATACCTTTTTTGTCCTGGTTTAAAAGAAGCGAATATAAGCTTAGTAGATGGAACAATACT
The DNA here is from genome assembly GCA_020631545.1 of Saprospiraceae bacterium. GTDB lineage: Bacteria > Bacteroidota > Bacteroidia > Chitinophagales > Saprospiraceae > JAHDHB01. The sequence goes on from JAHDHB010000164.1 coordinate 8,508, forward strand.
CCCCCTAAAAGATGTTTTTAGGGTTACATCTATTCTTTCTATGATGTCTCAAGAGTTTATTAAAAAGATTGATACTGAATATAAAGAAGGAGTAGAATACTATTCTAAAAGAGCTCCAAGTAATTTCCTTTTAAATCTTCAGTTAAAACGATGTAGAGGAGATAGAAAAAAAATCGAGGAAACCTTAAAAAAATGGCCTCTTGCCAAAGAAGCCCAAGAGGAACAACGTACTATTATATGGCAATCTAAAAATAAGATTTCTAATGAATATTGCTTAATCCAGCAAGAGATTACACCTTTGGTCAAGGGAATTCATCAAGTTACTGGTTTAGCGAAGGATTTTATACACAAAGTTCTAGATATTTTCACGTATCAACCCAATTTAGCTGTTAATAATACAAGAACCCCTTTTCACAAAATAGGAGATAAACTTTGCTGGTTTCCAAATCTTGTGGCCTATAACAGCTTTGCAGATAATTTAGTAGATGCTTTAATTTCTCGCAATATGTTGTCAATGCATCGCCTGCAAACAGAAGTGTCAGAAAAGTCCATGAATCAGGCTTTTGCTTTATGTGGTTATAAAATCATTAAACGAGAAGAAGACAAAATAATAAAAGACGACAATGGAAGGCCAATAACTGATTTTGATGTCCTAGCTTATAAAAATGGACATTTATTTCATTTTGAGATTAAGCTTACAAACAGTCGTAATTCTTATTCAGAGCGATTTGTTTGGAAAAAGAATGTTTTGTCTAAAGCAAAAAAACAACTAAACAAGGGCAGAAATTATATCAATAACCATCCAGAAAAGATAAGAGAAATACTTGATTTAGAGCAAAATACTCCAATAATTAAAATCCACTCATTTATATTGAGTAATTCCTTTTTATTTGACAACGAATTGATTGGGGAATATAGAAAGGTTAGTTTTTCTGATGTTATTGGCTTATTACTCAATTATGAGGAAGCACAGATGTTTGAATCAGAGGATTATCTAAAATATCAGATCAAACAAATTATCAAGGAAAAACCTTGGCAAGTTCCGCCTTCCGAGTTCAAGAAATGGGCTAATGGTGAGTTGCATCTTGATTTTAAGGAATGTTTGCCTAGAATTCAAAAGTATGTTAGGGCATATCATGAGCCTTTATGGAAGAATGGGAAAAGGACACCTGAAAAACTAGCTAAGTATCTCAATGAAAATAGACTTTTTGCATTTTTAGAGGATAATATTAAGTTAGTGCAAGGGACGGTATACAATATTGGAGGCTATAAAATTCAGTCTCCATTTATTATAGCTAAAACGGTTCATACTATCATAGGAGGTGATTAAAATTTAGCATAAATAGCAATTCTGTCCTCATCTCGATTTTATTGATGTTTATCTGTAGCCTATCAATTTAAATTATGGGTTACAGATAAATCCCCCATATCAAAGCCGTCAGACCGCAGCCACCCACCACCACACCCCACAGCATTCAGACGGCACATCGCTCTGTTTACTAGAGCTTTACTTTTTAGCTATGCACAAGTTAAAAACCAGAACATCCCCCCAATAATTAAAAAAATGGGATTCATCCCTAATCACCAAAGCCAACACAAGCACAAAAATCAAAGTATCCCAAGCCAAAGCTCCTCAACTATAAATTCCCCTATCCTCTAAAGCGCAAACAAAGCGCTACAGCTAGGCGGTTTCAACCCCTAGTTGTGTGAGAGTGTGTGTGATTTCCAAACGAAAACCTGTCTGATAAAACCGAGGGCGAAGAAAAACAATATCTAAACAGTTGCATTTTAACCAAAAAACAATCAATTTTGTAGCTATTCTATAATTTCGAGATAACGATGTCGCAAATGAGTTCAGAATTTTTATTGTATATAACCCAAGATGGAGAGGCAAAGATAGAAGTAAGACTCGAAAACGAAACTGTTTGGTTGAACCTAAAGCAGATGAGTGAGTTGTTTCAAAGAGATAAATCTGTTATCTCAAGACATATACGTAATCTGTTTAAAGAAGGAGAATTACACCGAAATTCAGTTGTTGCAAATTTTGCAACAACTGCATCTGATGGGAAGGTCTATCAAATAGATTATTTCAATCTAGATGTCATCATTTCTGTAGGCTATCGCGTAAAATCTTTACGCGGAACACAATTTCGTATTTGGGCAACACAAAGATTGAAAGAATACCTAATAAAAGGATTTGTGCTGAATGATAAATTAGAATTCTCACACCTAAAGCCTGCTTAGTACCAGAGATCGAACGAGTAAAAATCATTCTAAAAAACATTTTAAATACTGATTATCAGGCTTTAACCCCATTTCAAAAATCAATACTCGAAAGAAAACAGCACAATGCTTATGGGTATATAAAGGCGAAATAACCACTCGCAGATGACATAACAACAAAGTCCCTACAATTATTTAAACGCACTCCATAGAATTGAACGTCTATCAAGATAAAAGAAAAAAAATAGATGCTAAACTAATTTTTGCCATCGCTAGTCATCGGTTGAAGGCAAAACGCAATATCCTTCCCGCATTCAACTGATGACGCTTCCCTCCTTTTTTCCAAAATGATCGTTTTCGGGCAAACACTAATTAGGGTACTGGTGGGGTGAAGAATGCTCCTTGAGTTTTCATGATGTTTTTCTGTAATTCGTTCTTCTTTCTGGGTGAATTCGCTCTCTCAGTGATGCTTGTTTTGTTCGATGTTTGGGTTTAGTATTTTTCTCATTGTAATGAGCGCTGTCAAGTTTTTTATAACCTGATTAACAAGCTTTTAATCAGTATTGATTTGGATTTTATAGTGATTTTTGGTCAAAATATTCCTCGTTTCATCAAGCGCTGTCAAGTTTTTTGGTAATCCTATACTAAAATCTAACAGTTTGATGAGTTGTACTTTATTTTCAAAAGCTTGATTTACATGTTTTTACTTGAATTTTTAGCGAAGAAAATTAGTTGATTTTTGTTCTAAATATCTTAGGACTGTCTTTTCTAGTGTGAAAAATAAAATTTAACCATTTTTAGGGAAT
>JAHDHB010000165.1 GCA_020631545.1 Saprospiraceae bacterium
TTCAAAAAGCGAATCAAAATAACGAGGCAAATCGTAGTAGCTCTAAATACAGCGAACATAAGGGGATGATCCAAGGGTATTTGAATCGTTAACGTTAAAAGTAGAAGGACGTTGATTTGATTTCTCAAAGAAAAATCAAATCAACGTCCTAACGGAAAGTCCTTCTACTCCCGATTCCTAGGGATTCCTCTAAGGCAATTGCGCAGTTTTATTCCGATTATTCCAAGCGATACTACGATCCGAAGCAGTGCAGGAGCCATCCATATTCAAATCAGAAAGGAGATAGCCACTTTGGTTTCTACTATTCCAAGTCAAAGAGCGGTCAGAAGCTTCGATACTGTTGTTTGCAGAAGCATCTCCATGCCATAATCCTAGGACGCCATTACCAAAATTGATTTGGGCATTCGTGCCGTAAGTAGCTGAAGGACTTGTAGAAAAATCAATCATCGTACTCATAGAACTTAGGCTAAACGTCGTATTCGACATGATAGCCAAATGGTTGCGATGGCGAATAGCTACATAATAATCATCTGCCATAACTCCAAGGAAGTCAACAGGTGACACCCCATCTACATCCACAATATCCCCATCTCGTTGTAATAAAGCCGAACGCGTATGCAAGACATTAATTGGATTAATTTTATCTCTTAGTTCTATAAATATCCAATCAACAACAGCATCATTCCCAGTAGATAACAAGACCGCATTCGTAGTTTGTTCGCCTCCATTGGTCGTTAATCCCATAGCGGTATAAGGTTCGATAAGTGGAATATAAGAAAAGCTGCGTAAGACGTCATTCATCAATCCACTATTACTATTATAACAACCTCCCAAAAAGACCTTTGCGCTTACTCGTACAAGATCTACATTATCAAGCACTTCCAAAAAAATCATTCCTGTACTACATTCCGGAGTTCCAACTATTAGTGGCGGATCGGCGGGGTCGGGAAGCGTCACGGGATTAGAGTTTTGATTTCCTTTAGTGCTAGGAAACAAGAAGCCTTGATCACAAATTTGATACTGAAAAGGCGTAACCGTTCCTACAAAATCAGTTGCTGGGGTGAAGGTAATTTCTCCTGTAGTCGTATTGACCACTACAGTACCTTCATTACTAGGAGGAGTGGTTAACAAGGCCAAGGAGGACAAATCTAAAAACGGATCTAAATCATTGGTTACCAAGTTTATAACTTTAGGGGTGTTTTTATCTAGGCTCTCCATATCATTGACGACGATAGGCGGTTCATTTACACAAGCTACTGATAGGTCTTGGAAATAATTGACAAAACTACCTTCCTCAGCACCATATAATACCCCTTGTAAATCTTTTCCATTGATGATGGTTGGAGGAAAATCATAAGGATCCTTGGTATGGAAAAATAATTCCATTTGTTCATCAAAAGACACGATATCAAAAGAAAGTCGACCGACCTCTACATAAGTTATATGATCAATAAATGCACCTGTTCCACCTGCAAGTTCTACATTATAAGAAATAAGCGTATCGATAGAACCAGTCAAGGTATGATCTGAATAAATGCTAGTCGGTGCATCAGGTGGCACAAACCCACTTAAAGCTAATTCTTGGTGAATCTGCGGATTAGTTATAGCTGCGCGATTGAATGAAAGTCGGTAATTCATATCTGCAATGTAAAATTCTCTCGTAGGATCTTCCGCACGAACTTCTATGTCAACATAAATTTTACTGTTTACACAATCGATTTCATGAATATGAAAACGAACGTCATAGCTTCCATCTTCTTGTGCAAGCAAAGATGTATGGATGAATAAGACCCAACACACTATGAATAAAGTACTTTGTATAACCCTTGTCATTTGAATTTTTTTAAACCAACAAATTATATTCTTCGCGAACGGACTCCAACTCTCCGCTAACTACTTATTGTTCAATAAACAATAGCAACTAGTCCCCTAACATTTATTGCTTAAGTGAAATGGCTCCGACCAAGTAGTTAATTGAGAAATTTTAAGTTATCAACGAAGATTGGGCTACAAGAAAGTAAATATTGATGAAACTTCACTATTTTTTCACACAAAAATTATATAAAACATTATAATTAACATTTTAAACACTGTTATCCAACGACTAATAAAACTGACAGTGTAATCCGCGATAAGAATCCGAAGTAGTTCATATAAGGGCTTTTGATTTTTCAAAGAAGAATCAACGTCATAACGAAACGAAAAATCCCTCTACTACCGATTCCTATCGTGGACTACTCAAAAAATTACTCATTCAAAGACCAAACAGAATAACTATTTGGAGGACATTGGATTTTGACCCAGCCACCGCCTTGTGTAGTCGGATACCAGCCGGAATGCCCTGTGAAATCTTTGATTTGCTTGTTCGACCAGTTGGTAGGCACCCAGCGCTCTTTCCAACTGTTGCTTGTATTGAGGTAAACAATAAGTCCAGGGTTACCATTCCAGCCATTTCTTCTTGCTAGGTATTCATCATTATCTGCGTGAAGAATCGTAGTGTTTCCTGTCGCTTTGTTGTTGTGAATCCAAATTAGGTTATTCAATCGCTCTTTGCTCAACCATTCTTCATAATCTTTATAGAAAATAGTCGGATAGCCTTCATGGGTAAGAATATACGCATAAGCCAACATTTTATGATTGTAAATGATGTCCGTGTCATGATTCGCCACAAAAGTAACTGCTTTGAACGGATTGCGCTTCCAAAGCATATCGGCATCTCTAAGAATACTCAAATTTCCTTGAGAAAAAGCGTCATTCATTCTATAATAACAAGCAAAATCGAATGCGCTGCTGTTGGCTTCATTCGCCCACCATTCTAAGGTAGCCGCATTGCCATCCCAGTATTCTCCTACAGCAAAACCACCGATATTATAGTTCCAAGTACTTACAACCCAAGGCTCAAACCCTTTGACATAGTCAAAACGCCAGCCATCGAATTCCATCACATCGCGATAATATTTCCCTACGCCGTCTGTGCGTTTCCACAACCAATCTTGAACATAAGGAACACAGTGTGCTAGGTCAGGAAAACCACCAAACACCCCAGAATCATTAGAACAATTCGCATTGGGATGAAAATGATTTTTATCTCTAGGAAACATCCCCGAAGCCACATTGGTAAAATCGGTCCAAGTAGAACCTCCAGTAAAAGGATTGCTTTCCGAATCTCCTCCGCTACAATGATTGAGTACAATATCCGCGTATACTTTCATGTTATTTCCATGAGCAGCATCGATCAGGTTTTCAAGTTCACTCCTTGATCCAAACCGCGTTTCTACCGTACCTTGCTGGTTGTAATTTCCAAAATCGCCATAATCAGAAGGGTCATAGCCCATAGAATAGCCTCCTCCTTGTGCTTTTGTAGCAGGCGGCAACCAAATCGACTCAATCCCTGCGCTAGACCAATCATCGACCTTATCGGCTAGGATATTCCACCAGACGCCACCTTCGGTTACATCCCAATAAAAAGCTTGCATCATAACGCCTCCACCTGGACCAGGCGTAAAACTACGGTTTATGTGCTTAGAGGTTCCCGAATCAAAAGGACGTCCATCGTGCTTGGTGACTTCTACAAGTCCTTCAGTGCTAAAATTTTCGTTAGTTTCTTCTAAAATTTCTTCTTTTTGGCAAGCCGTAAAGAAAAAGAAAAGAGAAAGAAGAAATACGACATGTTTCAAATTCATAATAAAAGGTGTTTTAAATGATAAATAATATAAATGGATAGTTTCTTACTCGGTCTTCTAAATTATTCCCCTGATGAAATCGGAGTTTACTTTAGTCGAATTAGGGCATTTTATTGATTTTCAGGGTGATGACTTCATCCTCTGTATTCAATTGACAGAAGTAAATACCTGCTGGAAAATCATTCATTTCTAGGTTAAACAAATGGTTTCCAGCCTCGTAAGTTTCCCTTGTTATTTGCTTGACGATTTTCCCTTGAATATCCATTACAACAATTTGAATAACAGCATTTTCCTTTAACGTTACCGCTAGGGTCGTTTCTTTTGAAAAAGGATTGGGATGGTTGGTAATGGTCGTTTCTGAAGTCGACCTACCACTACTATCCCCAAGGGTACCAAGAGGTGCTTCCTTCCAAGCAGATTGGATATAAAAGGTATCTCCACAGGTCAATAAATCAACACTTTGATAATTCCCCTCATTGCTTAAAACAAAGTTAGCACAATTCTCATAGGGTAAGGTAAACACATACCAACCTGTTGTCATCAAATCCATATCTAGACCGGGCCAAGTCGTTGAAAAAGTCGAATCCCAATAGTGAATCTTCGGTTTTGTTGGATATGCTGGATAATAATGGACGGTACTATTACAATTCTCCGTACTGTACCAATTTCCATTGTACCAACCTTCTCCACACCTCGTCATATCAGCCGTTTGCAGCCCCGAACCATCGTGAAACACCAAGTCCGTACAAACGCCGCAGGGAAGCGTATAAGAATACCACCCCTCACAGCCGGCAGTCGTATCTTTTTCCATCAATATGCCGGGCCAAGCTGATGTAGAATCACAGGTATTATTCCATATATGGATATAAGCCGCATTCCAATGGGGTGGTTTCTTAAAATGAATAACAATAGGAAGTGTTTCGTTAATTTTATTTTTCAATACTAAAACTTCACCTGGAGCCAAGGAAATACTTTTATCAGGAAAAGCATAAGCTTCATAGCCACTGCCATCGTTTTTCAAACGGCGCCACTGTCCTGCGGCAGCCAAAATGTCCTTGGATACATCGAAGTAAGCACTATCTGTTTTAGCACAATTGGCATAAACGAGTACAAACTCACCTTTATGCGCTAGTTTCAACTGTTTATGTTCAGGTGTTTCTTGTAAATGCTGAAAAGACCAGTCCTCAAAAATTCCTTCCTTTTTCCTTAGTTGAATGATTTCTTTTAACCAATTGTAGACTGCTAATCGCTTGGGGCTACAGGCATAAGTCGTATCGCTACTTGGATCCCGAACAAAAAAAGCGGAAGGTTTGGGACTGGTTTTATACCTCTCTTCATCGGCAGAAGGAGCATCTAGTCTTGCTTCGATTACTCCTGTACTATCCACATGAATCTCATCCATGATAGAGAAGTCGTACACATATTCTTGGAATTGCCAAATCATTCGAGGGCCAGGCATCAGCATATTGAAGGCTAAAGCCGCCTTTGCTCTGTTGTAATCTTCATCCGTTAATTCCTCATCTTCAGAATGGATTTCATCATCATTATCATCCAATAATGTAGCACCAAAACGCTCTTCATCATGACTTTCGTAGTAGGAAATCCAAATGGGAAGATTGACACCCCAAAAAGAATGATCATGCGCCGCAACGTCAATAAAATTCCATTCGCCCTTGGCAATACTTTCGATATAACGTTCATTAATCTCCTTCCCTACCCATTGTAAAACATTGAGTTCTGCTAAAATCTGACGCTCTTGAAAATCAGGTACTAAATGTTCTAGAATAACATAAGCATTCGAATCAAATTCTCGGATTTTATCGACTATCCGCCTGATGATGGCTATCCGTCCGTCATCTTTTTCATTCCCACAATCCGAATCTGCTTGATTTTGAGACAATCCTTTAGTAAAATCTAAGCGATAACCATCAAAATGGAATTCGGTTGTCCAATATTCGAGGAAACGATCTACAAAACGCTGGGTATATTGCGACTCATGATTAAAATCTGTTCCCCATTCTACGCCGAAACAAGGTGCTCCATCGCCATAAACGCCAAAAGGTTCAAAATTTAGAAAAGGATTATTGATGGCCAAACTATCATACATTAAATACAAGGGACAGCCCGCACAATGATTCAAAACAATATCCATAATGACGGCAATTCCCAATCTATGTGCTTCATCAATAAATTCCTTTAGGTCATTCTTGGTGCCATATGTATTATGAACTGAGAAAAAATGTCTAGGATTGTACCCCCAAGTAGGCGTTGTACCTGCCATTGTTGGGGGCATCAGTTCGATAGCATTCACTCCTAATTCTTGAAGAAGTGGTAACTTGGCCTTAGCTGCTTGGAAAGTGCCTTCTCGGGTATAATCTTGAATGTGCATCTCGTAGATAATGAGATCTTTCGGAAGGACTCTATCCACTGTATTTTTCCAAACATACGAGGTATCATTGAATCGAATTACACTATTATGATTCCCCCCATTATCTATCGCTGTCTCAAAACCATAAGGATCAGAGAAGTAAAGATCGCTAGTCGCTGTGTCACCTCTAGGCTCTCTGTACTTATACCTCAAGGTATCGCTCTCAGTCTTTAAACCAATGGTATCCAAGGCAATCCACCAATAATCCTCATCTTGCTTCATTGGCATAATATCCCAACCATTAAAATCGCCTGTGATGCACAAAAAATCTTTTTGCGGTGCTTCTAGGAGGAAAACCACTTGATCAGCTATAAAATTAGCACCCAATTTTAGCCCTGTAGGCCGAGGCATCGGGGTGGTATCGTAGGAATCAAACTTATAGGTCGGTAAAATGATATTGTCAGAAATTTCTACTACCCGATTATTACCCACGGGAAATTCAACAGCATTTGGCGCCCAGCTATTACCATTGATATACTTGTATTCTAGCACACCAGTAGGAATTGATATCCTCAATTCATAAATCCCATCATTATCTTCATCCAATAACTCATTCAGGCTAGGATTCCATCCGTAAGCATTCGTAGCAACATGAACGCCACTAGCAGAAATGGAATCCACGCCATTCATATCTACACGAAAAACCACATGATAACTCTGGGTAAATCCATTGGAAGCATACAACAAGAGCAAAAGGGCGAATAAAGTTTGGCCATTCATAGCAAAGGTTTTTGTAAATATTTCGATAGTGCAATATTATCAAAAATATATTTTACATCCTTCTTACTTTGCAATATGAGAGGAAAAAAATTATTCTCAAATTATAATCTTGTAATAAATAGAATTTGATAAACCTGATAATCAGGACTTAAGCAAACTAACACTCAAAATCGGCTTCTTTCTATATCTCTAATCTATTCCTAGCCCTTTAATATATTGCCGAGGCGTTTGCGCCGTAATTTTCCTAAACACCTTGTAGAAAGTCGCTGTAGAATTGAACCCAACATCTTCTGCTATGGAAGCAATGTCTTTTTGCTTAGCGGCTCCGGCAATAATTCGTTTTTTGAATTCTTCTACCCGATAAGAATTGATGAACATGTTGAAATTTTGTTGGAAACCATTATTGATCACAAAGGAAAGCAAGTGCTTGCCAATGTTCAATTCCTCAGCGATGTGCTCTAGCTTCAAATCTGTTCTGAGGTAAGGTTGATGACTTTCCATATAAGCACTTAATTTTTTCTTATAATCGACTAAAGCCTCTTCCTCTAAAAGTTGTTTTCCATTTTTCTCGTCAGGAATTACCTCAGGAATCGTTTCTTTTTCCGCAGGTGGTTTTAAGATTTCAGGCTGACTTATCGCGTAGTATGCCAAAATAAAAGGCGTAAGGGACAGCATCAACCAAGCCATATTATCTAATAAATAAATGGGCCTGTGATAGTCGGTTTCTTGTAGTTCCTGCATTACCCAAACCAAGGAACTCGACCACCATAAAAGGATACTCACTCCGGCTACAATAAGCACGATATTAAGGTAATTCACATTTTGCTCAAAGGAATGATTCTGTGCAACTTCTTTGTTGAATTGGACTAAGATTTCACGGCATTTGAACAATAAAAAAGAATTGTAAAGCAAGGCGAAGAGGAAAAAACCACATAATACCCAAGTCAATCTATTGTTAGTCAAGGCATCTATCAACCATTCATTGGATAAACTCCAGTAGAAAAAGACAAGGAATTGCAGAAAAAGAGGAAGGAAATAAAGCACCTTTGTTCGAATTTTCAAGGGCATTTCGGAGAGCAACGTCTTCAAATAAATCAGCAACGTAGGCATGAAAGAAAAAAACAACAAATTGGGCAACAGCCAAATAGAAGGAAAACCATCAAAAATAGCTGGATACCATGACAATACTTTCAACAAGGGAAGTGTGGCAATCAATACCGTCAAAAACAAGAGGTTAAAATTCGGTGTTTGCAGGCACTTCCTAAACGATTGGCATTTGACTTTGAAAAGAATAACTAAGGACATTAAAAACGCTTGAAGAACAGAAAGTAGCAAAAGTAAGGTAAACGCTCCAAATTTAGAATACCGATCATTCCAAATCTCTATTTTATCTCGTTGTTGCTCGAAAACCCTTCCATTTCCTTCTGCTTTAAATTTTCGGTTAGAAGAAAAAGCACGATACTCCCAGCCTTCAAAACTCTTGCTGTTGTGGTATTTATAGCGAAATTCTTTTGCATTGACTTTGAGATTATAAGTATAATAAACAAAGGCGCCATCTTCTGATATACTGTTCTTGTGCATGATAAAAACAGGATCATGCGTCCGCCAATCATTTACATCCAAGACTAGATAAATCAAATCTTCTTTTCCGTCGGTAACAGATACTTCTACTTCCAGTTGAACTTCGATTAGGCAAGAATCTTCCAAATCATTCCAGCTTTCCACTACGATATGATCCTCATTCTCATAGACTTTATTCGGAACTAGAAAGCGGTCAGGAACATGCTTCCCCAATTTATCCATTTCTACGGAATTCCATTCGACGCCATCTCGTACGATTTTATAGCGGATGGTATCTTGTTTTAAGCTTGATAAATCAATCGTATAGCGCCCGTCGGCGTGTTTTTGTAGTTTATACTCTTCATCTTGCGTCCTCCAACCATTAAAATCGCCCACGAGGTAGAGTATAGCATCATCTGGAGTACAGCTTGGCGTTGAGACTGTTAGGACACCTAGTCGATGAGCGTCCTCTGTGGTATTAGGAGGACTATAGACACCAGCCCAACGCTCTATCCTTAGCTCATTTTCGACTTCACAAATTGTAGAACCCACTGAAAATTCTCTACACAAACGATAAGCCCCCGACTGAACAATTTCTTGCATTTTTTGATCGCCATCAAGGGCTATTTTGTAAGAAATGGTATGCTCTTCTAAGTTTTTTATCGCAAAAGTGTAATCTCCGTTTGCTTGATATTCAAGGGGATATTTTTTGCTATTTTCAACTAGCCCTTTATCACATAATAAAAGGAACAATTTTGCTCCTTTCGGCGTAGATTCTGGCACCTTAAAAGTAAGTTTTTCAATAGATTGACAACCTATTTTTTTGGGGTCACCTTTAAGAATAAACGTAAAAAACAAAAGAATTAGGAGCAGTAAGTGTCTAGTGGTGTTCATACTAATCAATTATTTGGCGATTATAAGTATGAGTCTACTACGAAAAAGAATGAATTCATGAAAAATAAGATTTATGATGTAAGATGTATGAAACCCTCCTTGTGTATATTATTATTTGCTAGCAAATAACAAAAATCATACGTCGCAAATCTTTCATCTTATTTTACAGAAGAGCCTTTTCGGAGTGGTCTCAAGCGTTTATGGTTTTTGTTTTCCCTTAAAATTCAAGTACTAGAGCTTCCATATATGCTACAAATATATCCTTACTATTCCAGAACACCAAGCTGATCGATAGACAAAGCTAAAAGGAAGTAACTAAAAGCGAAGAGCTAATTCTTGTCACCACAGGTGTTTTATTTCCAAGACAAGGAATCTCAAAAAACACTAGACTTCCTACTATTCTCAAAAATATCCACAAAAAACCTTATTTTCCCGCATGAAACCAATTGCAGATTTACTAAACATCCTAGAACTAGAACAACTTACAGATACTCGTTTCCGAGGAGTAAGTAAAGATATAGGCAGCCGATATGTCTTTGGCGGTCAAGTTCTTGCTCAAGCGTTGAATGCCGCTACTCGAACTGTTGCCAAGGAACGGTGTGTACATTCCTTACACGGTTATTTTATTCTGCCTGGCGATATTAAAACGCCTATTGAGTATGAAGTAGATCTACTTCGAGATGGCCGCAGCTTCACCACAAGGCGTATCGTTGCTTTTCAAAAAGACAAGGCCATTTTCAATATGTCCGCCTCCTTCCAAATAGAAGAAGAAGGTATGGAACACCAAAAGGAAATGCTCAACGTACCTCCTCCAGACTCCTTAAATTCCTACCGAGAATTGGCCAAAGAATATGCCGCAAAACTGAATATCAAGCCAGTTGGTTTATTCGCCGAAGACAGCCCTATTGATGTCCGCCCAGTCGAAAATATTGATCTTATAACGCCTGGATTTCGCCCTCCTTTTCGCCATGTGTGGTTTCGTTCCAATGGAAAAATGGGCGACGTCAAAAACTTACATCGCTACGTACTAGCTTATGCCTCAGATTTTAACCTCTTAATTACAGCCCTAAATCCGCACAATGTTTCCATGCTTCAGAAAAATCTGCAAATTGCCAGCCTAGATCACGCCATGTGGTTTCATCGAGACTTTAGAGCAGACGAATGGCTCTTATATGCAGTAGACAGCCCTAGCGCGTCCAATGCTAGAGGCTTTTGTAGAGGGAGCATTTTCAATCAAAAAGGCCAATTAGTCGCCTCCGTAGCCCAAGAAGGCCTCATCCGCCTAAGAAAACAACGCTGAGGCCACTCCGAAAAGGCGCTTTTTGCCTTTCCATTCAGAACTTCAAAAAACTCCTCTCTAGGCTACACTTTTTAGCCAAGAAGCCCGATATTTGTTGAATAATGAAGAACAATTTTATTGACCGATTAGAAGCAAATTTAAAGCTTCCATTGCCTGGGCTCCAAGCACAGGCGAAAATGGCTTTTGGTGATGGCCGACTAAATTATGACCTTTCTAAGATTCCCAAAGATGTCCGCCCAGCGGGTGTTTTAGTTCATCTCTATATAAAAAATGAAGAATGGTACCTTACCTTGATGCGGAGAACGGATCGAGGTGGACGCCATGGCGGCCAAGTTAGTTTTCCTGGAGGCGGATTGGAAGATTCAGACAAGAATCTCTCGGAAGCTGCTCTGCGTGAGGCAAATGAAGAAGTGGGGATACTTCCAAAACAGGTTACCTTACTAGGCGAATTGACGAACTTATATATTCCTGTGAGTAATTCTATGGTTTATCCTTTCGTTGGTTATTCGCTTACGCCTCCTAACTATGATATTGATCCGATGGAGGTAAAAGAGGTGATCGAAGTACCTCTAGCGCATTTGCAAAATCCTAGTAACATAAAAAAAACATCCATCCCGTTTCCGGGCAATATTATCCTTAAAAATGTGCCTTATTTTGATGTGTTTGGCAATGTCGTTTGGGGCGCTACAGCGATGATGCTTAGTGAATTTCTGGAAATTTTAGAGAAGTAGGTTTTTGGGCATCAACTTCTCCCTTTTTTAGTGCAGAAAATGAAATGTTTTGGCGTTTTTTAACCATATAAGTCATAAGACGGCTGCGCCATTAGCTATGGTTTTGGCGTAAAAATATGCCACAAAGACACAGAGACACAAAGGAGTAGCGTATTTTACGACATTTATAATATTGACTTTTCTTACGTTGAA
>JAHDHB010000166.1 GCA_020631545.1 Saprospiraceae bacterium
CAAATCTCATTATTCCTTGATTTATAGGTTATTTATTATGCAAAAATAATGAAAATTCAATTAAATTGTAGTGTTTTTCAGTGGATTATAGAATTGAGCATTTTTTGTGATTTGAACAATTCAGTGGTCGCAGAAAAAACGAATTAATTGTAGGATAATGCTTATATTGTTGGCAAATAATAAAACATTATACCTTATGTTAAAAACACTGAATCATTGTTTTTTGTTGCTCCTGCTGGCTCTGCAAGCATGTAATTCTGGTACAGGAAATCAACAAGATTTTTCTCAATTGGGAAATGATAAAGAATTTAAGGAAGCACACGAAGTACCCAAGGAGGCGAATGGGAAAGCGCTACGAGGAGAAATGATCGATTTTCCGACGACTGATGAATTAGCCAAGGGCAAGGCTTATTTTGCAAAAGCCACAGAATCAACGGATAGCTACTTGTTGATGATTCATGAATGGTGGGGACTTAATGATCATATTAAGCAAGAAGCAGATCGCTATCAAGAAGAATTGGGGGTGAATGTGCTAGCTTTAGACCTGTATGATGGTAATATCGCAACGACTAGGGAAGATGCTTCAGCATTTATGAAAAAGGCTAAACCAGAACGCTGCAAAGCTATTATTAATGGGGCTTTGGCATATGCAGGAGACGAAGCAAAAGTAGGAACTGTAGGCTGGTGCTTTGGTGGTGGCTGGTCACTAAACAGTAGTATTTTGGCTGGAACTAAATCCGTAGCTTGCGTAATTTACTATGGAATGCCGGAGATGGATGCTAAAAAGCTAGCTCCTTTGCAAGCAGAAGTGCTAGGGCTTTTTGCGGAAAAAGATAAATGGATTACTCCAAAAGTAGCCAATGATTTTGAAGCAGTGATGAAAGCACTTGGGAAAGAGGTTAGTATTCATCAGTTTGATGCCGATCATGCTTTCGCCAATCCTAGTAGTGAGCGTTATGATAATCCTGCTGCTTTAGCTGCGGACAAACTAGCTTTTGATTTTCTTTCAGCAAAATTAAAGTGATTTTTTCTGCTTAACTCCGATTTTATTCATTTATTGTGTGTGGAGTACTTTTAGGGAGATGGATGGCTTGGTTTTGAGCATTCTTTACGCTTGCTTTTTCTTTTTGGAATGAAAAAGAATATTCTTTTTGTTTTATATGAAGCTAGTAGTAAAAGTAAAAAATATAGTAATAAATGTATAAGACTGTTTGTCCTGCATTTAGCTAAAACCGACATTTTCATAGATTTATTTAAAAAAGTCCTCGAAATATTTGATAGGATTAAAAAAACTCCTTATCTTAATTGCATAATAGAACAGTTGGATGTTCTTAATTCTTGGACACCTCCCAAACTTAATTGCGTATGCGGAAATATTTACTTGGTTTATTGTTTTGTATATTTGTGGTTTCGATGACTGATGCTCAATCTGTTAAATATTCCACATCTTCTTCAGGTTGGTCAGATGATCAAGCAGCCTTGGAGATTAATACCTATCCTAATCCTGCCGTTAATGACTTAACCATTCAAATAAAGAACGGCGGAGGGCAAGATTATCAGTTTATTATCTATAATATTCTTGGTAGGGAGATCCGTAAATTTACCATTGATTCAGAAGCTAACGCAGAAACTAAAATGAATATTTCTTTCCTCAAAAAAGGTGTTTACCTTTATCGGGTTATCAATAACCGAGGGAAAACGATTCTGACTAGAAGGCTTATGGTTGTCAGACCTTAAGGCCAAAAAATATATTTCTTCGCAAAAAAAACTCACAGTTGTTGGAACAGCTGTGAGTTTTTTTTGTAAAGAGTGGAAAACACGGATTATTTAAATTCCTTTCTTACTTTATTCGCATGAGTTAAAACTTCTTTCCCCTTATTTGCGTTCTTCTCCTTAAATAAATCCACGACATCACTCTGCTCATTTAACCAAAGCAAAAGCTCGTTGTTATCGAAGTAAAAGCGATTTTCTTTTATCGTTGATTTCTTCGGATCAAAGGCTTCTTTATCATTATTTTCTCTGGCTCGTTCTTCATCATAATAAATAGGACGATTGTAGGTGACTTCTTGATCTAAAGCAAAAATCAGCTGTCTTTTATCGTAGTAATATTCAACTCTTCTTTTTCCCATCTCTCCAAGCCAAGTAACAGCGAGAAGCTTTAATTCCTTGTTATCAAAATAGGCTTCGGCTTCACCTCCTTCGGTAGATTCGTCCATTACTGGTATTGTTTTTTTGCTATAGTTGTCCAAATTACTCCAGATTTTATCGAATTTGACGTCTATATCATTGATAATAGGATCTATAGTTTGTGTTGTCCCTATACTCAGACCAATATATAAAACCAGTAGGAGTGTCGTGCTTAATTGTTTCATAGTAGTCAAAAATAATATGATGTTAGTTGATAGTTATCCACGATAGCTATCGGGAGTTCGTAGTTAAGAGTTGTCGTTTTGATGAAATTGAACGACAGTTAGGTGTTTGAATCCTAGTGAGGCTCATTTTCATTGAACCACCAATATAATAAAAGAAAAGGAAGTAAAAGAGAAAAATTGACGACCTGAACTAGCTTGATGCATAATTTTTTTGCCTTAGGTTGTTTTTAACTTATTGTTTATAACTTGTATTGTTTAAATAAAACACCTTGTAGAGTTTGAATAACTAAACAATAATTAAGTATATTTGCATGCCTTTAAGGTTTTTATACGAATAATTCATCCTTCGATAAGTACCTCCTTGTTTTTTATGTTATTATCTCGAAACTGCTCACGATGAATGTTTTGTTAGCAGAGCCACTAGGTGAATATATCTAGTTTTGTGTCTTATAAAACGTTACCCGTAAAACCTAAACAAATTTTTTTCTTTTTTCTAAATGATTAGAACCTACACCTATGAACCGTTATTTATCCCTGTTTTTGCTTTCCTTTTTTGTTCAGTTTTCCTTCGCCCAAGATCAAGTTTCTCCTTGGGACGATGTGAATGAAGAAGCTTTTATGTCCAAAGGAGAGCGAGTGATTCAACCTGAAAAATACCGCACTTTACGCCTTGAAGAACAAGTTATTCGGCAGCAATTAGCTACAGCGCCTTTAGAAGGAACGATGCGTGTTGCCCAAAGTCCTACCATCATCGAATTGCCGATGCCGGATGGAGAATTTGCTCGTTTTCAGATTATTGAAAGCCCCATTATGGCAGCTCCATTAGCCGCGAAATATCCTAGTATAAAAACGTATGCAGGGAAGGGCTTGGATGATCGCAGTGCTTTACTCCGCTTTGATTTGACCAATAAGGGCTTCCATGCCATGGTTTTATCATCGAAAGGGGATGTATTTATTGATCCTTATTTTAGAAAAAATGATGGTCATTACATTTCCTACAAAAAAAGTGATTTTAAAACACAAAAGAATTTTACTTGCTTAGTCGGCGAAAAACATGCTCCATCAACTGAAACTTTGCGCAATGGTCCTACACCGGTTGGTGATGAGTTGCGTACCTATCGTTTAGCGGTTTCCGCTACTGGAGAATACTCTTTGTATCACGGTACGACTAAGGCGGAAGTGCTTGCTGCTATAGTTACTTCCATGAATCGCATCAATGGGATTTATGAACGTGATCTTTCCGTGCGTATGGAGTTGATAGCGAATAACGATACGCTCATCTATTTAGATCCGGCTACGGATCCTTTTAATGGAGATGAACTAAGTGAAAATCAAGCAAGCACAGATGCTGCTATTGGAAATGCCAACTATGATATAGGGCATGTGTTTGACCGTGGTGGTGGTGGTGTCGCCATCTTGGGCTCTGTTTGTTCTAGTACTGTTAAGGCACAAGGCTATACTTCCCAAAATCCACCTGTAGGAGATCCTATGGATATTGATTATGTTTCTCACGAAATGGGGCATCAATTTAATGGAAATCATACCTTTAATAACTGTAATGGGCAAGGGGCTTTGCCTTATGAGCCAGGGAGTGCAATAACGATTATGGGGTATGCTGGGCTTTGTGGAGCCAATGATCTTTCTTCCAATAGTATTGCTCAATTTCATGTAGGCAACTTTGATGAAATGGCGCCTTTTACGCTTACGGGAGGAGGAAATAACTGCCCTGTGACGACTATAAATGGTAATACTCCGCCTTCTGTTGATGCTGGGGCTTCTGGTTATATCATTCCAATTTCTACGCCTTTTGAGTTGATTGGTTCAGGGACAGACATTGATGGCGATTCTTTGACTTACTGTTGGGAGCAATTTGATTTAGGGCCCTCTACGCCTGTCAATGCACCAGCAGGTAATGCACCAGCTTTCCGATCTTTTCTACCTTCTAATGACTCTATTCGTGTCTTTCCAAAAATACAAGATATTCTTTTCAACACCCAATCAACTGGTGAACGTTTACCTACTTACAGTAGAGATATGACTTTCCGCTTGACCGTGAGGGATAATAACCTCGGTGGTGGAGGTGTTGATTATGACGAAATGACGATGTCTGCTACAGATCAAGCAGGCCCATTTGTCGTGACTTCACAAAGTACGTCAACACAATGGTTGGTAGGCGAGTACGCACTAATACAATGGAATGTGGCTGGTACTGATGTACCACCAATCAACTGTCAATCCGTCGATATTTATTTATCTGTAGATGATGGCTACACTTATCCTATCTTACTAGCTACAGGTGTGCCTAATAATGGTGTGACTTCGATTACTGTACCTAATTTTGTAGGGACTGCAAGGAGGGTAAAAGTGAAAGCCTCCGACAATGTGTTTTTTAATATTAATACGAGTCTTATTGAAATAGTAGAACCTACTGAAGCTGACTTTTCCTTAATCGCGACGACCCCTTCCCAATTAGTTTGTTTACCCTCCGATGCTGTTGTTGAGGTAAGTATGGCTTCGTTACTAGGATTCAATGAGCCGGTAGATTTGACTGTTTCGGGTAATCCTGACGGGACTACGGTGAGTATTAGTAGCACCCCCGTTACACCAGCAGGAAATTCTACGATTACCATAGGAAATACAAGTGGTTTAAGTGCGGATTCTACCTACACAATGACTATAACAGGAACAAGTGCTACCCAAACTCATACTATAGATGTTGAATTTAGTGTTTATGAGGCTATTCCTAACAACCTTGCTTTAGTTTCTCCTGTTGATGGTGCTGTCAATGAGTTTATTCGTCCTGTTTTAGATTGGGATGTTGTTGCAAATGCAGAATACTATACGGTAGAATTAGCAACAGATATGGCCTTTACAAATCTTGTTTTTAGCCAAGTAGGCGTTGTTGAAGATAGTATCGCCTTGCCCTTTGATTTAGAAGATGCTACTACCTTTTATTGGAGAGTGAAGGGGACGAATCCTGGTTGCGGAGATGGTGCCTACTCTCCTGTGTTTAGTTTTACAACAGAAGCCTTGATTTGTGAGACTTACTTTCCAACAGATCTGCCAATTTTGATTACTGATGTTGGAACACCGACCATCGCTTCACAGCTTATTATTGAGGATTCTGTTGTTATTCGAGATATAAATGTGCTCAATTTAAGTGGTCAACATACTTGGATTAATGATTTGGATTTTACCTTACGAAGTCCTAGTGGGACTAGTGTTGTGCTTATTCCACAAGTATGTAATAGTGAAAATGATTTTGATTTAAGTCTTGATGATGAATCGGCTTTGGATCAATTACCTTGTTCTTACAATGATGGACAAACCTATCAACCTAGTGGTAGTTTAGCTGATTTTGATGGAGAAATGGCTAATGGAACATGGACGTTGATAGTAAATGATAATTTTAATGCGGATGGTGGTTCCTTGGACAGTTGGTCTATAGAAATTTGTTCTCCTGCGCCAATTATTAACGCAGTAGAAGCATTTTCGGAAGATAATAATGGTGTACGGGTTTATCCAAATCCTGCAACGGATGTTTTGACGATGGAAGTGACTTTAAAACATGCGATGAATGCGAAAGTGAGGTTGTTGAATGCGGCAGGGCAATTAGTGCATGAAAGTGCTTATGAAAACTTATTTGCAGGTGAGCATTATTTGACATTTAATGTAGAACACTTAGCTGCTGGCGTTTATTTTTATCAGATTTTAGATGCTAGCTTGTCAAGCAATCGATATGGTAAGTTTGTCGTTAAGCGATAAACTTGGTGACTAAGGTCGATAGCTTAAGGATTACGAATAGGGATTACAATCCTTGTAGGAATTCTACTGCCTGTAACTGTCGGCCTTTTAATGCCTTCACTCATTTTGATTTCAAGAAAAATGCTGTACGCAAATTAGTGTACAGCATTTTTTCACTTAAAGAACCAGAAAAAATCCCTTTAACGGATAAAATCGTGTTTTGGTCTGGTAAAAATCAAACTTATGTATTATTAAGTTCCTTGTAAAATGAAGATTTTGTACTTTTAGGTTTTTAGCCACTATTTTATGCTCTTTTTGAGCAAACAATTTTATATTGTTCTGATAGTTGTACCGTTTTCTAGTAGTTTAACTCCTTTGTAATGCATAATTTAAGAGCTAAAACACTAGGAGAATGAAGACTTAAAATTCAAGAATGAATTGCTTTTGGAACTTTTACGAAATATTAACTCATGATTCCTATATCAAATTTTTGCAAAATCTTAATTTGCTGCTTTGTAGTTATTAATGTTTTTGCTTGTAAAGAAGCTGGGCAAGCTGAAAATGACCAAACAAGTAGCTTGAACTTAGATTTTGAAAAATACACGCTCGAAAACGGGTTAGATGTTGTTCTGCATCAAGATAAATCTGACCCGATTGTGTCCGTTGCCATTTTGTACCATGTAGGTTCTAACCGCGAAAAACCAGGGCGAACAGGTTTTGCACACTTTTTTGAGCATATGCTTTTTCAAGCATCTGAAAATGTAGGAAAAGGAGAGTTCTTTAAGAAAATCAATGAATTAGGTGGAGAATTTAATGGAGGTACTTGGAATGATGGAACCATCTATTATGAAGTTGTCCCCAAAGATGCTTTAGAAAAAATACTTTGGATGGAAGCAGATCGCATGGGGTATTTTATCAATACCGTTACCGTGCCTGCTCTTGAAAACGAGAAGGAAGTGGTTAAAAATGAAAAGCGTCAACGTGTTGATAATAATCCTTATGGTCATACAAATTACGTGATCGATAAGGCGATGTTTCCTTCTGATCACCCTTATAATTGGCAGGTCATTGGAAGCTTAGAAGATTTGCAAGCGGCCACCTTGGATGATGTCAAGGAGTTTTATGAAAAATGGTATGGCCCGAATAATGCAACGATGGTTATTGCAGGAGATTTTGATTCGGCTAAGGTAAAAGATTGGGTGAACAAATATTTCGCTGAAATTCCTGCCAAAGAAGAAGTAGAACCCATTTTGCCTCGTCCGGGCAAATTGGAACAAATAAAGAACTTTGTGCATGAAGATAATTTTGCCAATCTACCAGAGTTGTCCTTAGTATATCCTACCGTTCAAGATGGCCATAAAGATGCTTATGCCTTGGATTACCTAGGGCAATTATTGTCAGATGGTAAACGTGCTCCTTTGTATAAAGAGATAGTAGAGAACCAGAAATTGGCGCCTGAAACCTCTTCTTTCAACCGCTCACAAGAAATTGCTGGTAAGTTTTATTTCAAGGTTAAAGCCAATGACGGTGTTGATTTGGATAGTGTGCAAGCCGCTCTATTTATGGCTTTGGATGCCTTTGAGAAAAACGGCATTGATGATAAGGATATGGAGCGAATTAAAAACACCTTAGAAACAGATTTCTACAATGAAATTTCTAGTGTTTTAGGAAAATCATTTCAATTAGCTTCTTATAATGAATTTAGAGGTGATCCAGGAGAAGCGATGAAGGAAGTTGAACGTATTTTGGCGGTCACCAAGGAGGATGTCATGGCGGTTTACCAAAAATACATCAAGGGGAAAAACTATATAGCCACTAGCTTTGTGCCTAAAGGACAGCTAGAACTTGCCTTGACAGGAGCAGAAAAAGCAGCCGTAGTCGAAGAGAAAATCGTTGCTGGTGCTGAAAAACCTGCCTTAGAGGAAAGTGATGACCTTTCTGGAATCGAAAAAACACCTTCCAAAATTGATCGAACCATTGAGCCAGAGTTAGGCGAGAAACCTAAACAAGCGCCTTTAAATATCTTTACCAATACTTTGAGCAATGGCATAAAGGTATATGGTGTTCAAAACAATGAATTGCCATTAGCCTCTTTCAGTCTAAGAATCAAAGGCGGTTTATTGATGGATGATCCTGCAAAAATTGGCGTAGCCAACCTGATTACAGATATGATGATGGAGGGCACTAAGAACAAAACTCCTGAACAATTAGAGGATGCTATTGGTCAGCTTGGTGCAAATTTAAGCATGTCTACTAGTCCTGAATACATCACACTTTCAGGAAACTGTTTGACTAGGAATTACCCGAAAGTCATGGCTTTAGTAGAAGAGATTTTACTAGAACCACGCTGGGATGCTAAGGAATTTGAGCGCGTGAAGGAAAGTACAATTAATAGTATACAACAGCAAGACGTTCAGCCTAATATCGTGGCTCGTAATGTGTCGAGTAAACTACTTTATGGTAAGGATCATATCCTTTCTCAAAATACACTAGGGTCTATCGCTTCAGTGAAGTCCATTAGTTTAGATGATTTGAAGGCTTACTATGAGAAGAATTTTTCACCTTCTTTAGCGAGTTTCCATATGGCGGGTGGGATTTCCGAGCGTGCTGTTCAAAAATCGTTAGAAGGATTGAATGAAAAATGGGTGAAAAAGGACGTAGCGCTACCGAATATTGACATGCCTGCTGCTCCCGATAAACCGGTCCTTTATTTCGTTGATATACCAGGTTCTAAGCAGTCCATCATCCGCATAGGAACGCCTGCAATGAAAGGAAATGATGCAGATTACTTTGCTGCAAATGTCGTCAATAACCGACTAGGCGTTGGTTCTTCTGGGCGCCTTTTCCAAACGCTTCGAGAAGAAAAAGGCTACACTTATGGCGCTTATTCTTTCTTCCCTCGTAGGATAAACCAAAGTTATTTTGGTGCAGCTTCTAGTGTTCGTTCAAACGTTACTTTGGAGTCCATGGAAGCTTTCTTAGACATTTTTAGAAAGTATAAAGATACCTACACCGCAGAGGATCTTGAAAAAACGCAAAACTCTATGCTCAAAAGCAATTCGCGAGAGTTTGAAACGTTATGTAATAAACTGGGGGTTTTACAAAATATCAGTACCTATGACTTACCTATAGATTATGTAACCAAGGAAGAAGAAGTTATTACTTCAATGACGTTAGACCGTGCTAAAGCTTTGATTGGGCAATACATTAATCCTGAAAAAATGATCTACCTCGTTATTGGTGATGCCAAAACGCAACTGGAAGGTCTGAAAAAAGCAGGATTAGGCGATCCTATTTTAATAGATCGTGATGGTGTCCCTATTAACGCAGCGGCTAAAAACTAGTTGTTTTTGACGCTAACGTTTGAATACGATATGTTGATAAAGGACAATCCTCGATAGTTACAGCTATGGAGGATTGTCTACTTCGTTGAATTATTAACCCGACAATAATAGACCTGTCATTTCAAGGATATTCTCTTGAAGGAACAAAGACCTACTTAGTGCTGATAACGAAATGCTTAGACACTCTCACGCACACTTGCGGCATGGCCTATGTGTGTTGGGCTAATAGCTAGAGCGGGATGCCTTCTAAAATCCTAGGGGAATTCTCTAGTGCTAATCTTTGAAGAAGTTGTACGTCCCTGTGGTAAGCTTGTGGTCTTGGTGGAGACGCTACGTTTTAAGAAGTGCAGGGAATTAAGCAAGAACATTTGCCTAATGCTCAAGGTGTATGAGACGTGCAGTACATTGCAGCAAACAAAATCCACGCTCCAAACGTACCGCGAGGCTCAGAAAAATTATAGTGAAAAGTCTCACTTTGATTAGTAGATGAGTATTTTTTTTATAATGTTGCTTTGAAAAAGCATAGAAAATATAGATACAAAAAACTCCTAACTATTAACTCCCGATAGCTATCGCGGATAACTTTTAACTATTCCAACTATGTCTACAGTATCCCAAGCCTATAAAGACCGGTTGAGTGATGAAAGTCTTGATGTTAAGCGTCAGCAAATGGATCCTTTAGCAGATGAGGTGATTAGAAAGCTCATCGCAGAGAAGGGAAAAGCTGGAGCTATGGAATTATTCAATTTGCTTATTAGAGAAATTGAATTACCTTTGGAAAAATTGCCGGCAGTTGTTAGTGAATTTGCAAGGCAAACGAGTCAATTACCCAGTTGGGCAAACCAAGCAGAACTAAGGAAAGCAGAGCGTCTTTTTATCGATCATGGGCCAAAATTTATGATTTTCCTTTTCTTTAAATCTTTACCGATGCTTTATGCTTGTGGTGCAGGAGCGGAGGTTTTGGTGAATACAGGGCGATTGGCGCATGATGAAAATTCTTCTGAAATTTTTAGTCGTAGGATAGCCGAAACGGGGCAATTCTTACTAGAAGCTATGGCGCCAAATGCCTTAATACCTGGGGGGAAAGGAATAACTATTACACAAAAAGTAAGGCTCATACACGCTTCTATTCGGCAGTTTATCCCGGCGGAGCATTGGGATGCAGCAACAAAAGGAGCTGTTATCAATCAAGAATACCTAGCAGGGACATTGATGTCTTTTAGTGTCACTCTTCTAGAAGCTTTAGAGCAATTTGGAATAGAAGAAACGGAAGATAGGCAGGAAGCCTATTTGCATGCGTGGAAGATAATCGGCTATATCCTAGGCGTCGATGAAGACCTTTTGCCTAGAAATATTGCAGAAGGGCACTATTTAATGAAGCGAGTAATGGAGCGGAATATTCAGAAGTCGGAGGCAGGAGCTGTTCTCGCTAAAGCTCTGATTGAATTTGGGAAAAAAAGGATGCCTCTTCCCCAATTAAAAATATCGCCCGAAATCATGATTCGATTCTTAAATGATGATGCCATTGTAGAAGCTTTAAGCATTCCCCCTGTTTCTGGTTGTTTGACTATGCTTCTTCCGCATTCCCTACGTTCTTTTTACAATCTTATAGAGCGATTAGAAGAGCATAGCAAACCGTTGAATGTTATAATAGACTTAATGTCTAGGGTTATGGTAGAGAATATGGTTCATTATTTTAATGTGGAGAAGAAACGAAAGTTCGTCATTCCGAAGGATTTAAAAGAAGCTTGGAAGTTATAAGAAATACCTAGCGGTAAATAGCTTATTAATAGGTGCTTACTAGGTCTTCATTGGGGAGGGTAAGTAGTATGCTTAAAAATAGTATGTAGGTTTCAATGTGGAGGATAACCCCTTTACTCCTAGGGCAACCACAAGGGATTGCCCCTACTAGGGAATTAGTATTTTGGTTTTCAAGAAGCTTTCTTCTAAAGTTGACCACTTCATTTTAAAGATGTGGAAAACTATCTTAACTCTAAACTCCGTAGGGGCAAACCCTTGT